>DAIMKE010000148.1:0-9481 GCA_036721875.1 Bradyrhizobium sp.
GGAGGGAGTGGCTGCGCTTCGCGCGCGATGGCTCCGAGCGCCTCCGTCACAAGGCGTCCGTGGGCAACGACGAGGTGGCGTCCGCCCTTGCGGGGGGACGGTCGGTCGTCGGCATCGCGGTCAATCCCGAAGCAGTGCTCCCGGCCACCCTGGTCGCCGCAGCGGACCAGCGGATCAAGGTGAGGCTCGACGGCTCCGCGGTCGTTCGAACCATCCGCGCTCTGTATGGTGAAATTCCGCCGCAGATCGACGACGCCCACCTGGTCCGTCTAGAACTCGAGGACGTCGTGGCCGCGATGCGGCCGGACGCCAGCGCTCGCGAAGTGGCCGCGCGGATCGCCGCGGCGGCGGAGGGCCGCGGCGGTGTCGGAAGCATCGACGACGTGCCGGATCTCGCCACCGCGGTCGAGTACGGCGCCGCCAGGGAATGGGGCCTCGCTCTGGCGCGCGATATGCGCGACTATCGCGCGGGCGTCCTCAGCTGGAGCGCGGTGGACCGCGGAGCCGTCTTCTTCTCCGGCCCCGGCATGGGGAAGAGCGTTCTCGCAAGGAGCATCGCGCGCGCATGCGAGGCCACCTTGGTGGTCGGCAGCATCGGCGAGCTGTTCGCGACCAGTTCCGGCCACCTGGATGGCGTGATCAAGAGCATGCGCGAACTGTTCGCGCGTGCGGCCGCCGCCGCACCCTCGATCCTGTTCCTCGACGAGATCGACGGGCTGCCGTCTCGCGAATCTTTGGACTCAAGGAATCGGGACTGGTGGATGCCCGTCATCGAGGATTTCATGCTGCAGTTGGACGACGCGACCAGCGGCAGGCGGGAGGGCGTCGTGGTGATCGGCGCGACGAACCGGATCGGCGCCGTCGACCCGGCGATCCTCAGGCCCGGGCGGCTCGAACGCGCCATCGAGGTGACGGCGCCAGGCCCCGACGGCATCCTCAACATCCTGCGCTTTCACGTGCGCGGCAGCCTCTCCGACGAAGAGTTGCGCACCGCGATCGGACCGCTCGATGGATGCACGGCCGCGGAGATCATGGAGACCGTACGCAGCGCACGCAGGAAAGCGCGGCAGGCCGGGCGAGATGTTTCGATCGGCGACCTGAAAGATGCGGCCCTGCCGGAGCCGGACTTGCCGCCCGAGGTGCAATACAGGATCGCGGTGCACGAGGCAGGGCACGTCCTGTCCGCATATTGCTGCGGGCTCCGGGTGAAGTCGGTCCGGATGGGCGGACGGGACGGTGCCGGCGGCGTCACTCGTATCGAGAAGTCCGCCGACATGGTCACGAGGCACTGGATCGAGCAGCAGGTCGTCGGTCTGCTTTCGGGACGCGCGGCGGAGATCGTCCTGCTTGGCGCCGCCTCGATCGGAGCCGGTGGCAGCGAGCGTTCCGATCTGTCGGTCGCGACGCGGTTGCTTGCGGCGATGAACCGCTCATACGGATTGGGAGACGACGAACTGATCTATCTCGCCGACGCGGACGGCGCCCACCGCGAGCTAGGTCGCGATCCCGTCGCATGCCGGCGGATTAATGGCGCACTGAGGCGGCTGCAGGCACGCGCCGTAGACATCGTCGGCCGCCACCGCGCACAGGTCGCCGACGTCGCCGAGGCCTTGCTCCGTCGACGCTTCCTTTCTGCGGAGGACATCGACGCCATCATCGGACGGGATCGGCCGTCACCCGAATGCGGGCCGCCCGCCGGCCCCGAAAGCCGGCGGTGAACATGCTGCCCGCACCCGGCGACCGAACCAACGATCTCGAGCGCTGCGTCTCGCTGCTCCAGGCGAGCGGCGAATATCGCATCCTTCGGCGGCTGCGGCCGACTGCGGCCCTTCCTCTACCCGAAGGAGTGCCGACGCGACGGGGGATCATCGTCGACGTCGAGACCACCGGCCTGGATCCAGCGACCGACGAGGTTCTCGAACTCGCCATGCTGGCGTTCGATTACACGATCGACGGAGCGTCGGTCTCGGCAGTGTCGTCGTTCGATCAACTCCAGTATCCGAGCCGTCCCATTCCGCCGGAAGTGACGAAGCTGACCGGCATCACGGACGTGATCGTGGTTGGAAAGAGCATCGACTTGGTCGCGGCCGGCGCCTTCATGAAGCAGGCGGCGCTCGTGATCGCTCACAACGCGGCCTTCGACCGCCGCTTCTGCGAGCGATTGGTGCCCGGCTTCGCCGGAAAACCGTGGGCCTGCTCCCTCCGAGAGGTAGATTGGCTTGACGAAGGATTTGAGAGCGCCCGCCTCTCGCAACTGGCCTGCGGCTTCGGGCTCTTCTTCGACGGTCACCGCGCGGCTCACGATTGCGAGGCCGCGCTTGATCTGCTTTCGCGGCCCCTGCCGCGCAGTGGACGCACGGCGCTGAGCGCACTGCTCGAATCGGCGCGGCGCCCGCGCTGGCGCATCCGCGCGGAAGGCGCGCCGTACGGTTCTCGCGAAACCCTGAAGCGGCGAGGGTACAGATGGGATCCCGGCCATCGCCCGAGGCGCGGCGCTTGGTGCATAGAGGTCGTTGAAGACATCCTCGAAGCGGAGCGCGACTTCCTGCGGGTCGACATCTACCGCAGAGGAGATGCCGTCATCGACGCGCGCCTGCTGACCGCGTTCGAACGGTATTCGGAAAGGTCAGACATGTGAGGAAGCAGGCGCTGTTGCCCAGGGCGCCTGAAACTTGGCTTCGAGAGGATAGTCACCAAAGCGGCCACAACTCCACAACTGGACACACCGATTTCAAAAAAGTCAGCCACGACGCCTGGCACATCAAGCGGCCTCTGCGGTCATCGCCCTCGGATCAGGGAAACGTGCCCAATTCGGCACGTCCGCTAAGACATGTTCTCGAAAGTCCTCACCGCCGCTACGACGTTCTTGCCGAAGTAAGGCTTAGGAATGAAAGTGGTCGAAGGTCTTGGCCCCGACGAGAGCGCCATGCCCGCCTGTATATCCTGATCCTGGACCAGGAAGAGGTGCATGGGAGAAACATGTATCCGGACGGGGTGAAATCAAGACGTCGGGCGGAGGGTGCGAAAGTAACTCACCGGTGGTTACATCGTCCCCTTGCGCTGAGCGAGCAGCCTCGCGGCGTCACGGATCTGGCCAATGAGCTGAAGTTCACCAAGAGCAACGTGCATCGGCTGCTGGCGACTTTGCAGTCGCAGGGCTTTGTGCGCCAGATCCTGCCGCACAGCACATATGAACTCACTACCAAGATCTGGGTTCTCGGTACTCATGTCATCCATCGGATGGCCTTATTAAGATCGCGCGTCCTGCGATGGCGAAGCTCGCCAAAGTAACCGGCGAAACCGTCCATCTCTCGATCCTGGAGGGCACGGAAGTCGTCTACGTCGACAAGATCGAAAGTGCTCACCATATCCCTGCTCATACCAGCGTCGGCATGCGCGCCCCCGCCTCTACCATGGCGACCGGGAAGGCCATGCTCGCTCAGTTGCCGGATGACTAATTGGAACGCTTCCGGGCCGCATCTCCGGCGTTATACGGATACGACGCAAACGACGATCGAGGAGTTGCGCGAGGACATCGTGCTGGCGCGTTCGCAGGGTTATTCATCGGTCCTGCACGGTGAGTGGCGCGAGGGCATCGCCGCCTGCGCCTGCGCGATCGTGGGCCGGTCCGGTGAGCTTGTCGGAGCGATCAGCATGTCCGGCCCCGACACGCGCGTCAAGCGAAAGCAGATCAAGGAATGCGCCGTTCACGTGATGGAGGCTGCGCGAACGATCGGCGCAGCGCTCGGCTATCCCCGATGAGTCCGTGCAAAGTTACTCAACCGATTCACTAAACGGCGTCATCGCTCAACCAGCGCTAACACGTGGTAGGCATCCCGTTGCTCTTGAAACGAGAGGGGCGGTTGAAAAATCCCCGCGTCCAATGACCGGTTCTGGCGCAAAGCCGACGTTCGGCAGGTGGGCGGTTCGGCCGAGCGCAGCAGGCGCATTGCATCCGTGCTGAGGCTGTAAACGCGCGTTGCCTCGTCAGACTAGACGCTCGGTAACCGTCGGAGGAATTCGTCGAGATCGCTCTCAAGAATTAAAGTTCGCACGCCGCTTTTTTTTGCGAGCAGGTTCTTTTGCGCGATCTCCTCGTACAGCCTGGTCTTGGATAATCCGATGCGCTCTACGACTTCCTCCACCGAGAACGCGCGAGTTGCAGGCTGAATGCTTGGGGCACTTTCATTGTTCCCCCTGGAAACCGATGCGCCGCCGCTTTTAGACCTACCGAGCCAATTTTCGAATGCCGCTTTCATCAGGAAAACGGGATGGGATACTCCGTCCAACCTGCAATCGGGGCCCGGCGTGCGCTGGTCAGTATAGTCGCTACCGATGCCGACCGCTTCTCCGGCTCGTCCCCATTCCCTACCCGGCAATTCAAGATCGATGCCGGTCCGGAGGTTGTGAATATAGGCTCGTAAATTGCCATCTCTGAGTGCCGTCCGAAGCACCATTTCCGCGTGGTAGGTTTCCGCGACAAGCTGAGGGTAGGGATCATCGCCTCGCTCGTCGATATCGTTGTCGAGGTGCTCGTCCCACTGTGCGCAGCGTTGCTGGAGATCCTGCCGCCCCGGTTCGAGCCAACTGGATAGTGCTTCGAAAGCTTCGCTAAGCCGGATTGCACCTTTCGGTACGAGGTTCGGAGCTCTGTCTGGCTTATCCATGTATGCCAACCCTTTCAGCGGAGCTTCGGAGCGCCGTGCTCCACGAAATCGCGTTTCTTCTCGAATAAAACCTTTGCGTAGGTTTCTTCGATCATGCGCACGCTGGTTCCACAATTTTCGGCGATGACGGTTAGCGGAACGTTGTTTTCTATCGCTTCCGAAATGTAGGCGTGCCTCAACGCATAGAAACAGCCTCTTGCGTCCAGTTCCGCCTTCTTTATGGCCTTCTTCATCGGGCGAACTTGATCGGATGGTTTCCACCGCGATCCGTCTTCCTTTACAAAGATGAACTCATCGCCAGGTCGACCGGACGTGAGACGCGCAAGCATCTTCACGGCACTTGTCTGCAGAATGATCGGACGTGAGCCGGTCTTGCCAGATACCGTGAGCATCCCGCCGTTCCGATCGAAATGCGCGACTTTGGCGCCGATCAATTCCTCGTACCGTCCGCCGGTCGCGTAGCCGCCTTCAACCAGCTTCGCGAACTTGGGATCCTCGATATTCTCGATCAGTTTTCTGGCCTGAGGTGGTGAGAATCGGACGTCCCGCGGACGGGCGACGTCCTTGAAGGGTTTTACTTTGCGCCAGGCCTGATCGCTCGGGATCGCGTTCTTTTCGTCGTTCCATGCGTGATTGAGGAAGGCCTTCAGCATGGTGAGCACGCGGTTGGCCGAATCCTTGGACTTCCGAACGACTTCCTTGTCGTCTGATTTCTTGACTAGAGACGCCTTCCAGCCGTCGAGCTGCGTCCTAGTGAGGTCCACCACCCTGAACTCGCCCAATCGGGGTAGGATGTGCTTCTTGACCCGTCCCTTCGTGGTGTGTGCGCTCCTTGCGTTTTTGGCTTCCAGTGTAGGGAGATAGTTGTCGAACGCCTCCTGAACCGTAATCGATCCAGGCGCGGAGCCGCTGGCGGGCTTTCCCATTTCCCTGACCTTGTCGACGGCCTGCCAGTAGCTCAACACGTTCTCGCCATCAGCCTCGATGTAATCGTCGGCATTGCCGATGGCCTTGGTATGCATCCCCCCACGGCCGTCGGCCTTCCGAAAGACCCAGGATCCGGCTGTCTTGTTGCGGCGGTACCCCAAAGACAATCCCTGCCCGACGGACACGAACCGAGGCTTCTTGCGCTGTTTGAGAGTGAGACGCGCATTGCGGGAGTCCAGCGCGGCGTTCTTCAGGCGTCTAACCATGGAGCTTCCAGCTCAATTACAGTTGTGACCATTCTACTCTAGTGTCCAGCTAGTGTCCAGTTAACGTGCGTTTTCACCGGCGAACCCGGGCGAACGCCTACGAACGACGGTATCCAGTAAATATAGTTATTTCAGAGACTTGGGTGAACGCGTGCGAACGCCAGCGAACGCGGACGGAAAGCTAGATTAGCCCTCTCAAGGCTGAAACAGGGTTCGATTCCAGGGAGGCGCCAGTTCCCCAAACTCTGTGGGGCGGACGTTGCTCTCTAACTCGCACCGACCAACATTCTTCAGATCGCACTCGTATCTTTCTCGCCGTCGCTAAGCTCGCGAGAGAGTTTCGCCGATCTCCCGCGCCGCTACGCGCACCTGCTCGATTGCACCAAGATGCACGCAATCGCGCGACGAGGTCCGGTAGTAGCTGTATTCGGAAGTAGGCTATTGCAATGATGGCGATAGCTCCCGCGAGTAAGCCTCTCCTCTGCAGTTTCGAAAAGCGTTGATGACAGATCGAACGCAAACTGAAATTTCACGGAATACCCCGCTGCGCCTTGCTGATGCCGTCAAGATCGCATTTCCTATGGGGGGAATGACGGTCGCGGGTTTGCGACGTGAGCGCGATCGTCGCCGATTAATCATTGAGAGAATTGCCGGCAAGGAATTCACAACGCTGGCTCACATTGAACGGATGCGAGAGCTATGCCGCGAAGAGGTAAGGGGGCCAGACTCCAGCTCAAGGCCGCGCGCCGAGACAAAAGCGGCAAGGTTACCCACCGAGCAACCTGGATCATCAGAGACAATGGTCGGGATGTCAGCACAGGCTGCGCTACAAATGAGATTGCGGCCGCGGAAGAAAAGCTGAAGGACTACATAGCTTCCAAGTACACTCCGAAGCGACGAGTGCGTCACATCGACGACATCGCAGTCGCGGATGTTCTCTCCATTTATTTGGATGCGCAGTTGGACAAGCTTCGCGGTCGCTTCAATGTCGATGGCGAAAGCGAGGATACCTTGCCTGCTATCCGCAAGTTTAAGAAGCGGATCGAGCGACTAAACGAGTGGTGGGGCGCAAAAATGCTTGGCGAAGTCAACGGCGAGGCATGTCGCTCCTATACCAAGAAGCGCCGCAAGAAGGGCGGCGCTCGCAGAGACCTTGAAGATCTCCGCGCTGCCATTGGCTATCATGCGGCCGAAGGATTTCATCGGGAAATCGTCAAGGTCTCGCTGCCAGAGAAGGGTGAGCCGCGCGATAAATGGCTGACGCGCGGCGATGCGGCCAAACTGATCTGGACCTGTTGGCGGTATCGCGAAATGCAAAGGAACTCGCGCGACCCGGAGAAGGGTGTGAAGGCCCCGACAGCCAAGCGTCCGCTCCGACACCTTGCTCGCTTTATTTTGTTGGGGATCTACAGCGGAACACGCGCGGGAGCTATCGCGGCTGCATCTCCCATTCCAGCACTCGGTCGGTCTTATGTCGATCTGGAGCGAGGACGCTATTACCGTCTGAAACAGGGCAGTGCGAAAACCAACAAGCGGCAACCGACGGTGCCGATACCCTTGCGCTTGCTTGCGCACCTGCGGCGCTGGCACCGGATTGATTCAGAGGCGAAGCACTTCGTCGAGTTCAACGGCAAGCCGGTGACCTCAGTCAAAACGGCATTCAAGAGTGCTGTTCGACTCGCAGGGCTCGGTCCCGGAATATCCCCTCACACGTTGCGACACACTGCAGCGACTTGGCTGATGCAGAAGGGTGCAGATCCATGGCAGGCAGCCGGTTATCTCGGGATGTCGCTTGAGGTTCTGCTCAACACCTATGGCCACCATCATCCTGACTATTTGTCGGATGCTGTTGAGAAGATCGCTATGCGCGAACTGACCGGCGAACGAAAAGCGCACGTATCTGGTGCGGTTTCTGGTGCGGTGATCCCGCTACGGCGAAATAATTCCTGACAAGTCGCTGAATTTATTGGTGGGCCCGGCAGGACTCGAACCTGCAACCAGACCGTTATGAGCGGCCGGCTCTAACCATTGAGCTACAGGCCCCGCCGCGTGCGGTCGAGGGGATCGGCCGGCAACGGTGCTGGCATCGTTTACAGGCATGACAGCGATACGGCAATGCCGGGTTCTCGCCTGAGAACAGGCTTTCATAAGCCTCCGCGGTTGCCTACAAATCGTCTCGCGTCTTTCGTCAGGGAACGCTCGAGGCCGAAATGAAACGTGTTTTGATCGCCTGTGCCGGTCTCCTCCTGTTGGCGGGCAGCGCCGCGGCGCAGCAGGGCGACAAGAGTGCAGGAGGTACGGCCATTGCCACAACCAAGATCAGCCTCGGAACCGCGACGCCGGGCGGCGGTTTCCCGGTTTACGGCAATGCCTTCGCGGAAATCATGAACGTTGCCGAGCCTGGGATTTCGATCGAGCCTCGCAATACCAAGGGCTCCAGCGAGAACATCCCGCTGCTGGAAACCGACCAGCTCGACATCGCGCTGGTGGCGGGCGAGCCGTCTTATGAGGCCTTCATGGGCATCGGGCGGGCGCCGACCAAACTGAAGATCCTCACCGCGATGTATTCCAGCCCCGGCATGTTCGTGGTGCGCGCCGACAGCCCCTACAAGACGATCAGGGATCTCGTCGGCCAGCCGGTCGCGTTCGGCGCCAGGGGCTCGGGCCTGCCGATCCTGTCGCGCTACGTGCTCGACGGCATCGGGCTGAAGCAGGACGAGGATTTCAAGTCGATCTATCTCGACCGCGCCGGCGACGGCCCTGCCATGGTGCAGGACGGCCGCGCCGCGGCGCTGTGGGGCGCGGGCGTCGGCTGGCCTGGATTTGCCGCGATGGCGCAAGGCCCCGGCGGCGCGCGTTTCATTGCGCCCGACGCCGGCGAGATCGCGCGCATTCGCGCCAGGCACACGTTTCTCAAGCCGCTGACGGTCCCTGCCAACAGCTATCCGAATCAGCCCGCGGCGATCGATTCCGTCGGCTCATGGAGCTTTGTGCTCGCGCGCGAAAGCCTGCCGGATGACACAGCCTACCGGCTGGCGCGTACGCTGCACGGGGCTGAAGCTGCACTGTGCAGGAAGCTGCCGCAGGCGTGCGAGACCACGGCGGCAAACACGGTGGCGGCTGCGCCGAATGCGGCGCTGATCCATCCGGGCGTGATGAAGTATTTTAGAGAGGTGGGGGTGGTGAAATAGAAGTCGTCGATCGTGCCCCGGACGCTGCGCAGCACGAAGTGGTGCGCTGCTGAGCCGGGGCCCACCTTTTCGGCAAACTGGCGGTGTGGATCCCGGCTCTGCGGTGCACCGCAAGGGCGCTGCACCGCGTCCGGGACACGCTCTCTCGTCGCCACGATTACTTCTTCACCATCGCGCATGCCGGATCGGGCGGGCCGAACGCTTCATCGCCAGGGATCTTGGCCAGGATCGTGTAGTAGTCCCACGGATATTTCGACTCCTCCGGCTTCTTGACCTGCACCAGCCACAAATCATGCACCATCAGATTGTCCTCGCGCAGTTTGCCGTTGCGTGAGAAGAAATCCTCGACCGGCTTTTCGCGCATCTTCGCCGCCACTTTCAGCGGCTCGTCGGTCCCGGTTTCCTTGATGGCGTCGAGATAGTGCATGAC
>DAIMKE010000149.1:0-9467 GCA_036721875.1 Bradyrhizobium sp.
GGCCTGCGGCAGGCTCTACGAGCGGATGCCGGTGCCGGAGGCGAACTTCTTCGGCATCGTGGTCGCGATCCAGCAGAAGTCGGGCGGTAACCTGTCGGAAGCGCTCGGCAACCTCTCCAAGGTGCTGCGCGACCGCAAGAAGATGGCGGAAAAGATTCAGGCAATGTCGATGGAAGCCAAGGCTTCCGCGGGCATCATCGGTTCACTGCCGCCGATCGTGATGCTGCTGGTCTGGATCTCGACGCCCGATTATATCGCGCTGCTTTGGACCCATCACATCGGGCAGTTCATGCTGCTCGGCTGCGTCTGCTGGATGACGATCGGCGTCCTGGTGATGCGGAAAATGATCAACTTCGACTTCTGACGGTGCCGCATGATTGAGTTTGTCGTCTCCAAGCTGCACGATGCACGGTTCATGACCATGCTGCTCGCCGCCGTCGCGGCGACCGCGACCGTGTACACGCTGGTCATGCCGCTATTTGCCGGCGAAGGACTTTCCAAGCGCATGAAGGCGGTTGCCAGCGAGCGCGAACGGCTCCGGCAGCGCGAACGCGACCGCCTCAACAAGTCGGAGAAGGTATCGCTGCGCCAGACCCCGAAGCAGGTCGTCTCCAAGGTGGTGGAGGATTTCAACCTGACCAAATGGCTGGCGCAGGAAGCCGCGCGCGACAAGCTGATCATGGCCGGCTATCGCGGTCACGCGCCCTACGTCACGTTCCTGTTCGCCCGCGCGGTCACGCCGATCGTGCTGTTTCTCGGCGCGGTGCTCTACGTGTTCGTCATCACGAACCTGGACAAGTCTCTGACGGTCAAGCTCGGCATCTGCGTCGGCGCCGCCTATCTCGGCCTGCAGGCGCCGATGCTGTTCCTGAAGAACGCCATCAGCAAGCGCCAGCTCTCGATCAAGCGCGCCTTTCCCGACGCGCTCGACCTGCTGCTGATCTGTATCGAATCCGGCATGTCGGTCGAAGTCGCCTTCCGCAAGGTCGCCAGCGAAATCTCGTCGCAATCGATTGCGCTGTCGGAGGAGTTCGCGCTGACGACCGCGGAACTGTCGTATCTGCAGGACCGCAAGGTGGCTTACGAGAACCTTGCCAAGCGCACCGGTCTGGAGGGCGTGAAGTCGGTCTGCCTGGCGCTGATGCAATCGGAGCGTTACGGAACGCCGCTCGGACAGAGCTTGCGCGTGATGGCGCAGGAAAACCGCGACATGCGAATGAACGAAGCCGAGAAGAAGGCGGCTGCGCTGCCGCCCAAGCTCACCGTGCCGATGATCCTGTTCTTCCTGCCGTGTCTGTTCATCGTCATTCTCGGGCCGACCTACATCAAGATCCAGATGATGCCGTGAGGTCGTCATGTCCCGGGCGCGATGCGGCGCGCAGCGCTGCTTCGCAGAACCGGGATCGATGGCCCCGCGAGGAAGATGGCAGAGCTCCGGTTCTGCGGCGCGTCGCAGTTCGCGGGCGCCAGGCCCGCCGGGCGCTCAGAGCATTGCGAGGTTTGTGAGGTTCACCGCCTTGATCCATTCGGTCTCGGGGTAGACCATCAACGCGCCCAGCGCGAGCGCGATGCCGTAGGGGATTCCGGCCTGCCGGTCGTGCAGCCGGTTGAGCCAGGCTTGTCCCGCAAGCGGGTAGGGCAGGGGCCACTGCCGGAACTGGATCAGCAGCAGGGTCAGCGCCCCGCCGAACAGCGACGCGTAGACGAGGTATTCGAGCAGATGATCGAAGCCGAACCAGAGCGCGACGCAGGCCACGACCTTGGCGTCGCCGCCGCCGACCCAGCCCATCGCGAAGCAGCCGAAGGCGACCACCAGGACAAGCGCGCCGGCGGCGATGTGCATCAGCATGTCGTGCCAGCCCATGCCGCCGAGCAGCGCAAGGGCCAGGAAGCCGGCGATCAACGCCAGCGATACCCGGTTCGAGATCGTCATGGTGAAGAGGTCGCTCGCGGCCGCGAACGCCATCAGGGCCGGAAACAGCATAAGGCGTGCAATGTCGAGCGTCATGGGTGAACGGTCCGTTGGGTTTCAGGATGCGGTCGGGCTTCGTCGAAGCCTATTGACGATAGGTAAACGATCGGAGAATCCGGCAGGGCCGGGACCGCAGTTCCCGGACGGGTTCACCTGGGAAACGAATGTTGGCATGCACCGATCCTAGGGTTGCGGCCGGACGCGATAGATATCGAGCGGCTCGCCGGCGCCCTGCGGCAGCTTCTCAAGCCAGTCCGGCACTTCGCCGCGGGTCAGCGCAGCGAGGAAGCTTGCCGGTGCCGCTTCTGTCAGCAGGGGCGTCTCGGCGTTGTCGCGGCAGATCGCGACGAGCCCGATCCCGTTGTCCCTGATCACGGTCCGCGCCTGCGCCGTGGTTCCCATGAGGGCATCGAGCGTCAGCAGGTTGCCGGCGACATTGCGGTGATAGGGTCCCGCCAGCACGCGGTGGGCGGTGCGGAGCAGGATCGGCGAACCCAGGTTGGATACTGCGAGCACCGTGGTGGGCGGTTGCGCGGCGAGCTGAGCGTAGTCGGCGGCGCGTTCGCAGGTGGCGGTCGACTTGGCCGCCGACGCCGCGTCCTTGATCCCCAGGGCCGTCGACGCCGCCAGGGCCGCTGCACTCCAGGCCACGTTCAGGGAAACCAGCCAGACCATCGCCATGCGCAGCATGATCTTCCGGCTTGGGGTCACGGCGATCTGCTGCCGCCACGCGCCAACCCAGGCCGCCAGCGCAATGGCGGCAAGGGGAACGGAGAAGGTCGCGCCGCGCACCTGCCAGAGGCTGACGGCGAAGGCTGCCATCAGGAAGGCCGCCAACGTCCACTCTGCCGCCGTGCCGCCCTTGCGCAGGCGAATGCCGAGCACGATCAGCGCGAGCGCCGGCGTGATGTAATAGCCCGCGCCCTTGACCCAGTTATGGGTGAGCACGCTCCAGAACGACTGCGCCTCGGTCACATGGTCGAGCCAGAATTGCTGCAGCCTCGGATCCAGCCCGGCATAGGGGTCGGCGAGGCATTGCGGGAAAGCCGTTGCGGCAAGAACAACCGCAGCAGCGACCGCCAGCAAGGCCGCGAGCCTTCCGGCGAAGCTGCGATCCTGCGATGGAGCCGCCGCTGCCAATGCCAGGCCAAGTCCCGATATCACCGCGACCGACAATTGCGGGAGCGAGTAGGCGTCGCATTGCGCCGCCATCCAGGCACCGGCCGGCACGGTTGCGACAAAGGCAGCGAGGCCTGCGCCGGCAAAACCGAGACCGAAGCCGGCCGCCTTGGCCACCCCGGTCTCTCCGCCGAGCAGATAGGCGGCAGACGCGGTCAGGCCCGCGACGGCGACGTAGGGCAGCGTCTCCATGCCGATGGCCAGCATCAGCGCGCAGGCGGTGCCTGCAGCGATCCCGGCGACATGGCCGCGCCCGACGATCAGAGCGGTCATGGTGGCCAGAGTGAGCGTGAGCTGGATGTTGTGGTGGTCGATATCGCCGGGCGCAAAGACGCCGCCGAAATGCAGCGCCGCGGTGCAGATGATCGCCGCCGGCAGCAGCGCCCAGTCGCCGCCGATGGCACGGGCGACCCTCAACATGAAAGCCAGCGCTGCGGTCATCAGCAGCGTCGTCCATAGCAGCATCGCGACGGTCTCGCCCGTCGCCAGCTTTCCTGATAACGCCGACGCCACGAGGATGATCGCCGCAATCGGAGCATCGACCAGGCGCGACCAGTGCATGACGAAGCCGCCCTGCGGCCCCATCCGGTACTGGTGCAGATCGAACCAGCCCTGTCCGGCGATGAGGTCGCGAATTTCGACCAGCCGGAGCATGCTGTCATTGTCGCCGGTTGCTGCCGTAAGGGTCGGAAAGCCGCCGGCTGCATGCAGGCAAAGCGCGAGCAGCGCGCCTGCCAGTCCCAGCGCGGCATCGTTGCGCCATGTCGCCGGACTGACGGTGCTCTGCGGCAGTATCGTCTCGGTGACGGTCATTCGAAACCAGAACATTGGAGGAGGTGGCAGCCTAGCGGTCCGCATTCAACAAACCGTAAAATGCAGCCAGGTGCTGCCGCATCCGCGCCGGACCTTGCCGCGTGATGTTCAATGGCGGCCAAACGAAAAAGGCCCCGGCATTGCCGGGGCCTTAACGCAACTCTCAAACCTGCGCTTACTTGAGCGAGGTCGAGATGTTGTTGAAGTTCGAAGACAGCTTGCTGCCGACGCCGTTGACGGCGGTGATGATCGCAATCGCGATACCAGCGGCAATCAGGCCGTATTCGATGGCGGTCGCGCCGGACTCATCCTTCACGAAACGCGAAACGAGATTCTTCATATGTAACTCCTGTGTACACAGTGGCTGGTCGAACTAACGTCTGGTCTTGCCGGCGTTCTCAGCACCGTGACCATGGCGGCACCCTATGGTGCGACAATTTCGACGCAGTTAATTCGAGCGCGTAAAAGACGGTGGAAATCTGTGTTCTTGAGCACAGTAAACGCGGCATTAAGCCAATTCATAAAATGCAGCACGACATCCGGGTGGCTCGACGCGCGGCCGAAGCGATCGCGCCCGATCCCGCCCTTCACCGCTCTTTAAGCGCAAGCGGATACTGGTTGAGGCTTCCGATCGAGCGAGGCCGCCATGAGTTTGCCGTTAGATGTCGTCGTGATGATGGGCCAGACGATGGCGAAGGTCGTTCCGATCACGATTGCCCTTGCCGTGGTGTTCGCGGTGCTCTCGCATTTCTGGGCCTGCAACCCCGGCGGGCCCTGGTGGCGCAAGCGCGAACTGGTCACCGACCTCCTTTACTGGTTCTTCGTGCCGGTGTTTTCCCGCGTGTTCCGGATCGGGCTGCTGGTGGTCCTCACGGGGCTCATCTTCAACATCCATGACGCCGACGGGTTGATCGCATTTTACGACAACGGTCACGGTCCGCTCTCCGAGCTTCCGCTCTGGGTTCAGGCGCTGCTGTTCGTGGTTGCGTCCGACTTCATGCTGTACTGGCTGCATCGCATGTTTCATCGCGGCGGCTTCTGGAAGTATCACGCGATTCACCATTCCTCCGAACATCTGGAATGGATTTCGGCGGCACGGTTTCACCCCGTCAATTTGTTCATCGGCACGATCATGGTTGACGTGATCCTGCTGATGGCTGGCATCTCTCCCAACGTCATGTTGTGGGTCGGTCCGTTCACGACCTTCCATTCCGCCTTCGTGCACGCCAATCTGAACTGGACGCTGGGACCGTTCAAATACGTGCTTGCCTCGCCGGTCTTCCACCGCTGGCATCACACCTCGCTCGAAGAGGGCGGCGAGACCAATTTCGCCGGCACCTTCCCGATCTGGGATATCCTGTTCGGGACGTTCCGGATGCCGGAGAACGAGCTGCCGGCCAGTTACGGCGTCGACGATCAGCCGGTACCTGCCGAGATCGGCGGACAGCTGGCCTATCCGTTCAGGCAATAACGAAGCCCCGCGATTTCGCATGAGCATTGCAGCCGGGACGATCCAGCGCGCAAAGGCCTTCAGCCTCGGTCACGTTCCGGCATGGCTCTGGCTTGGCATCGGCGTCTACGCGCTGGCGGTGATCAACGGCCGCACGCTGCTCAACGATTCCGATACCTACTGGCAGATCACCATTGGCCAGTGGATCCTCGACCACCACGCGCTTCCGCGCGTCGATTTCTATTCCTTCACCAAGGCGGGTGAGCCCTGGGTCTCGTCGTCCTGGCTGTCCCAGGTCCTGCTGGCGGCGAGCTATAACCTCGCCGGCTGGACCGGGCCGATCGTGCTGGCCGCGGCCTGCATCGCGGTGACCTTCGCGATGCTGACCTGGATTCTCGGCCAGCGCCTTCCGGCATTCTTCGCGGTCGTCGTGACGCTGGTGGCGCTGCTGGTGCCGGTACAGCACCTCGTGGCCCGTCCGCATGTGTTCGTGCTGCCGGTGATGCTGGCCTGGGCGTATGGCCTGCTGTCGGCAAGCGAGCGCGGCCGTGCGCCGTCGTTCTGGCTGCTGCCGCTGATCGCGCTGTGGGCCAACCTGCACGGTGGCTTCATCTTCGGCCTCGTTCTGGTCGGCGGCTTCGCGCTCGAGGCGCTGTGGAATGCAGATCGTGCCCAACACAAGACGCTGGCGCTGCGCTGGGCCGTGTTCGGCGTCGCCGCGTTGGTGGCGTGCTGCGTCACGCCCTATGGATGGGGATCGATACTCGCCGCGCGCAAGATCCTCGATCTCGGCGAGCTTCTGCATCTGATCTACGAGTGGATGCCGGCCGACTTCAGCCGGCTCAGCATGTTCGAGATGGCGATCCTCGCACTGATCGCGGGCGCGCTGTATGGCGGCGTCAAGCTGTCGCCGCCGCGGATCGCGCTGGTGCTGGGTCTGCTGCACATGGCGCTCGCCCACAACCGCAACATCGAGATATTCGCCCTGCTGCTGCCGATCGTGGTGATGACACCCGTGGCCTCGCAGTTCGGATTCCGGCCCGCGCGGTTTGCGCAGATGCGCATGCCGGCCGCGGTCACGGCGGTGCTGCTGGTGCTGGTCGGCTGCTGGAGCTGGGTGCTTTCGGCCAATGCCGGATTTACGCCGCCGGAACGGCAGTCGCCGGCCGCGGCCGTCGATGTGCTGATGGCGCGCAATCCCAAACGGGTGCTCAACGACCTTCCGTTCGGCGGCTATCTGATCTGGCGGCAGATGCCCGTGTTCATCGACGGGCGCGCCGAGCTCTATGGCGAAGCGTTCGAAATGGCCTATTACCGCGCAGTGCAGCTCAAGGACGTCAACCTGTTCCTCGATATTCTCAAGACCTGGGA
Source organism: Bradyrhizobium sp. (assembly GCA_036721875.1). Taxonomy (GTDB): domain Bacteria; phylum Pseudomonadota; class Alphaproteobacteria; order Rhizobiales; family Xanthobacteraceae; genus Bradyrhizobium. Next base: position 6,786 of record DAIMKE010000149.1, read on the forward strand.
GATCGATGCCGTGTTGCTGACGCCCGCGACGCCGGCGGTCGGATTGCTCGACAATATCGGCGGCTGGCAGCGCATCTATTCCGACGAAAACGCCGTGCTGCACGTTCGTACACCGAACTGACTGCGGGTACCGGCGCCCCCGAGTATGCCGCGTGGAGTGTTGCCCGCGAACTGGCGGCCGCGCCGCCTTTCTGTTAGAGCGTTTTCGAGCGAAGTGGATACCGGTTCGCGTAAAGAAAACGCGTCAAAACAAAAGACTAGAGCCCGGTTCTGATTTAGTCAGAACCGATGAGGCTCTAGGCGGTGCACATGAACCTGCCGATCGAAATCGTCGAGATGCTCGGCCAGACCATGGCCAAGGTCGTGCCGGTCACGCTCGCGCTCGCGCTGATATTCTCGGTGCTGGCGCATTTCTGGGCCTGCAATCCCGGCAAGCCCTGGTGGCGCAAGCGCGAACTCGTGACCGATCTTTGCTACTGGTTCCTGGTGCCGCTGTTCGCGCGCGTCTTCCGGATCGGGCTGCTGGTGCTCGGCGCCGGCCTCCTGTTCGGGATCCGCGATGCCGACGACCTGATCGCGTTCTACGACAACGGCCATGGCCCGCTGTCGACGCTGCCGTTGTGGCTGCAGGCAATCCTGTTCCTGGTTGCCGCCGACTTCATGATGTATTGGCTGCACCGCATGTTCCATGGCGGCGGGTTCTGGAAATATCACGCCATCCACCATTCGTCCGAGGACGTGGACTGGATTTCCGCGGCGCGCTTCCATCCGGTTAACCTGCTGTTAGGCACCATCGGCGTCGACGTCGTATTGCTGCTCGCCGGGACATCGCCGGGCGTGATGCTCTGGCTCGGTCCGTTCAATATCTTTCACTCGGCGTTCGTGCACGCCAACCTGAACTGGACCCTTGGTCCGTTCAGATACGTGGTGGCGACGCCGGTGTTCCACCGCTGGCACCACACTGGTCGGGAAGAGGGCGGCGACACCAATTTTGCCGGGACCTTTCCGCTCTGGGACATCCTGTTCGGAACCTTCCGGATGCCGAAAGGCCGGCTGCCGGACCATTATGGCATCGATGACCAGGCCTCCTTCCCGGGTGAGATCATCGGCCAGCTGGCCTACCCGTTCCGCAAATTGGCGCCTGATCCGGAAGACCTCAGGGTTGCCGGGAAGTAAACGGTCAGTGGCTAGCGGATTTGTCAGGACAATTCTGGCCCCTTTTGCACTTCGTTCATCAATTGTCGTCAGATTCACCCCGTCGGGCGCCGGTCCGCTGCGTATCGCTCATGCCGGCCTGTACTGCCCCGGAGTTAGAGTATGTCGTTCAAGTCCCTGCGTAATCGTGCGCGCGCACGTTTTGGGTTGCTTTCTCTCGCAACGGTCATCCTGATGTCGCCGGCGGCCAGTCTTGCCGCGCCCGATCCCGACCGGATCGCGGTTTATGTCGACCAGGCGAAGCTCGTGAAGTTGCCCGCCAAGGTCGCCACCATCGTGGTCGGAAACCCGCTGATTGCTGATGTCACGATGCAGAGCGGCGGCATCATCGTCGTTACCGGCAAGGGCTACGGCGCGACCAATTTCATCGCCATGGATCGCAATGGCGAAGTGCTGGTGGACCGCCAGATTCAGGTCGAAGGCCCGACCGATCAACTCGTCACCGTCTATCGCGGCGTCGATCGGGAATCCTATAGCTGCGTGCCGGTCTGCCAGAAGCGCATCACGCTCGGCGACGGCACCACCTATTTCAGGCAGGCGATCGACCAGGCCGGATCGCTTTCAAGCCAGGCCTCCGGTGCTGCGGCTGCAGCCGCGGCCAAGGGCGGCAACTGAGACGGCTGCGTCGGGGTGGCCGGCCGAACGTGCCGGCGTCCCCCGGGTGCTGATCCCGAAGACGGTTAATATCCGGCTAACAGAATGGGCCGTTCTGGCTGGATCGGGCGAAACACTTCAACAATCTGTTTCGGGTAGTTGTTGACGGCAATTCCTCTCGCGTCCTGAGGCTTCCTCGATGCCGTTGCCCGCCGCCACCCCAAGAAAGATCCTGCGCCGATTTCGCCGTAGCCGCCGCGGTTCGGCCGCGGTCGAGTTTGCGCTGGTCGCACCGCTGTTTTTCGGACTGCTGTTCGCGATCATCGAACTGGCGATGGTGTTCTTTGCCAGCCAGGTGCTCGAGACCGCGACGCAGGATTCCGCGCGCATGATCATGACCGGTCAGGCGCAGAATGCGTCCTTTACCCAGGCGCAGTTCAAGAACCTCGTCTGCAGCAAGCTCACCGTCATGTTCGATTGCGTCAACGGCGTCTCGATCGACGTGCAGAGCTATAGCGCGTTCGGCTCCGTCAACGTCGCCGATCCGATCGACGCGGGCAAGAATTTCGTGCCGCCGAACAACTATCTCCCCGGCAACCCCGGCGACGTCGTCGTGGTGCGGCTGTTCTACAAATGGCCGCTCTACGTCACCGGCCTCGGCTTCAACATCGCAAACATCAGCGGCAGCCAGCGGCTTCTGACCGCGACCGCCGCCTTCCAGAACGAACCTTACTAGGGCCCGAACAATGAAAACGACGATGGGAATCTGGCTTCGCGCGCGCCGCCGGGCGCGCAAGCTGCGTCGCGACAAGCGCGGCGTCGCTGCCGTCGAATTTGCGATTATCGTGCCGGTGATGCTGGTGCTGTTCTTTG
>DAIMKE010000150.1:0-9438 GCA_036721875.1 Bradyrhizobium sp.
GTGCAGGACGATGCAGGAAAGAGCGACAAGCGGGCGTCCGTGCACTGCCCGCTGTGCGTCGGCAACCATTCCACCGCGGCGCTACCTCCGCCGCCGTTTCCGGTGCTGATCGAGCGCGTGCCTTCGCAAACAGCATTGGTCGCATCTTCCGGCGACGTATTTGTCGCGCTTGCAAAATTCTCCGACAATCAAGCCCGTGGCCCTCCAGGCCTGATCTGACGACTGCGATTCCTCAATTCGTCTTTTCAGTCCTGGTGGAGTTCACCGATGTTGCCCGCTTCCAAGCGGCGTCGCAGCTTTCTGCTTGCGTCCGCTGCCGCTTTCCTTCCTGCCGCGGCCCAAACCAGTCCGCAATCTCAATTGCCGCCCGTCACCGTCGATGCGCCTCAGCAACGGCGGGCGACGGCCGCCCGTCCGGTGCAGCCCGCCGCGACGCGAACGGCGCGGGCGCGACGTGCCGCGCCGGCAACGGCGCCGCAGGGGAGCACCAACGCGCCGGCTGCAACCGGCCTGGAGACGCCGCCGGGCGCCAGCCTCACGGTGCCTACGACCGAGCAGGCGCGCGCCATCATCAATCGCATCCCGGGCGGCGTCGAACTTGTGCCGGACACGGCGTTCAAGAACGGGCCTGCGAATACGGTCAGGGACGTGCTCGGCTGGGTGCCCGGCGTCATCACGCAGCCCAAGTCGAACACCGACAACCGGATTTCGATCCGGGGCTCCGGCCTGTCGCGCAACTACGGCAACCGCGGCATCAACGTCTACATGGACGGCATTCCGATCAACACCGCGGACGGCCTGTTCGACGTCTTCGAGATCGATCCGACCGCCTATCGTTATGTCGAAGTCTACAAGGGCGCGAACGGGCTGCGCTACGGCGCCAACTCGCTGGGTGGCGCGATCAACTTCGTGACGCCGACCGGGCGGGATGCCTCGCCGTTCGAGACGCGGTTCGACGCCGGCTCGTTCGGTTTCGTGCGCGGCCAGGCCAGCACCGGCGGCGTAAGCGGACCCGCCGACTGGTTCGTCACCGGTTCGGCGCAGCGCGAGGACGGATTTCGCGAACACAGCAACGGCAATATCGAACGCCTCAACGCCAACATCGGCTATCAGTTCTCGCCGGATGCCGAGACGCGCTTCTATGTCAACGCGAACTCGTGGCGCCAGCGCCTGCCGGGCGAACTCGACAAGACCACGGCGCTGACAACGCCCAAGGCCGCGGACCCCGAATTCGTGCGGCAGGACCAGCAGCGCAACATCGATTCGGTGCGCGTCGCCAACAAGACCACGCTGCGCTTCGGCGCCACCACCGTGGACTTCGGTCTCTTCGCCCACCAGCGCCACGTCGATCACCCGATCTTCCGCTACCTCGACTACTACGTCAGGGATTACGGCGGCTTCGTGCGCGCGACAGACGACCGGATGATCGGAGGTTTCCGTAACCGGCTGATCGTCGGCGGCAATATTCTGGACGGCACGATCGACTATAAGGAGTACGACAACATCGGCAACGCGATCAAAGGTGCGCTGGTGACGGACGCGCTTTGGAAATCGCAGAACCATTCGGCCTACGCCGAAAACAGTTTCTTTGTTTTGCCGAACGTCGCCCTGATTGCCGGCGGGCAGTTCATGCCTGCGGTCCGCGACCAGCAGGATCGATTCTTCTCCAACGGCGACCAGTCCGGCCGCCGTAGCTGGGACATCTTCAGCCCCAGGGTCGGCGCGATCTGGGACGTCGATCCGACATGGCAGGTGTTTGGAAACATCTCGCGAAGCGCCGAGGTGCCGACCTTCGACGCCAATACCTTCACGCAAACGATAACCTCGACCGTCGATGCGCAGACCGCGACCACCTACGAGATCGGAACCCGCGGCCGCAGACCCGACCTCACGTGGGACCTCTCGCTCTACCGCGCCGACATCAAGAACGAGTTGCAGTGTTCGAAGACGTCGCCGTTCAGTCTCTGCACCGTGCAGAACGCGGACAGCACCGTGCACCAGGGCGTGGAAGCCGGGCTCGGCGTGGCGTTCCTCAAGTCCGTCTTCACGCAGGAGGACCGCCTCTGGTTCAATCTCGCCTACACCTACAGCGACTTCCGGTTCGACAATGATGCGCGCTGGGGCAACAACCAGTTGCCCGGCGTGCCGCCGCACCTCATCCGCGCCGAAGTGCTCTACAAGCATCCAGGCGGTTTCTATGCGGGGCCGAACGTCGAATGGATGCCGCAGTCCTATTTCGCCGACAACGCCAACAGCCTCACGATCGACCCGTACGCGCTGCTGAACGTCAAGGTCGGTTATGACACGGGCGGACCCGGTTGGTCCGGCTACCTCGAGGCGCGCAACCTGCTCGATACTCGCTACATCTCGTCCACGATCACCGCTGAAATCGCCACGCCCGTCTCGGCACTGTTCAATCCCGGATACGGACGCGCGATCTACGGCGGCTTGCGGTACCGAATGTGAGGCCTGATCATGATGAAAAAATTCATTCTGCCGGAGATCAACATGCGATCCATTTCATTGGCTTTCTCGATCTGCGCCATCGTGAGCGGCGCGGCCCATGCACACGTCACGCTCGAACGTCAGGAAGCCGCCATCGGCGCTTCTTACAAGGCGGTGTTCCGGGTGCCGCATGGCTGCGGCGCATCGCCGACGCTGAAGGTGAGGGTGCGCATTCCCGATGGCGTGATCGGCGTCAAGCCGATGCCGAAGCCCGGCTGGCAGGTCGAGACGGTGAGGGGCGAGTACGGCAAGTCGTACACGATGTATCACAGCACGGTCAGCGAAGGCGTGAAGGAAGTGGCGTGGACCGGGCGTCTTGCAGACGAGCATTACGACGAGATGATCCTGTCGGTCTATCTGACCGAGGATCTCGTGCCGGGGAAGATACTCTATTTCCCCGTCGTCCAGGAATGCGAGAGCGGCGTGAATCGCTGGATCGAGATTCCGGCCGAGGGCAAGACCGGGGCCGACTACAAGGAACCCGCGCCGGGAGTTAAGCTCCTCCCGAAGAAGTAGGCGGAAGCAGCGATGCGCGTCCTGGCCATTGCGGCCGTACTGGTCGCGATGGCGGTGCAGGTCGTGCTTGCAGGGCCTGCGTGCGCACACGCAACCCTGGTCTCGAGCGAACCGGCCGACGGCGCCGTCGTTCCGGCAGCGCCGTCGCGGCTCACCCTCACTTTCAACGAGCCGGTGTCGCCGCTGGTGCTGCGGCTGGTGGCACCAGATAGCTCATCTACCCTGGTGCAGGCAGTGACCGAACGCGAGACGTCAGTCGCGATCGCTTTGCCCTCGGGGTTGCGCGATGGCACGCATGTCCTGAGCTGGCGTGTGGTCTCGCTCGACGGCCATCCGATCGGCGGGACTGTCGTGTTCTCGATCGGCGCGCCAAGCGCGGGTCCAGGGCCATCGGCGCAAGGCTCGGCGCAGCCGGCCGTCACTGCCGCTCTCTGGGTGTTCAAAGTCGTTTTCTATGTGGGGCTGTTCGCCGGGGCCGGCGGCAGCTTCTTTCTTGCCTGGCTTGCCGGGGGCGGTCGCAGCGGCGGGCGGACGACAATCACGGCCTCCTTGTTGGCGGGGCTTGTCGCGACGCCGGTGCTGGTCGGGCTGCAGGGCACGGACGCGCTGGAGCTGCCGCTGTCGGGGTTGGCAGACCGGACGGCATGGGCGACGGGGTTTGCAACTTCATTCGGCGCAACGGCGATCGCTACTGCCTGTGCACTGCTCGCAGGTCTTGCGGCACTTCAAACGCGAGGCGCGCGCGCGCTTTCGCTGTTCGCTGTCGCGGCCGTTGGCCTCGCGTTGGCGCTGAGCGGCCACGCCAGTTCGGCCGCGCCGCAATGGTTGACGCGGCCTGCTGTGCTCGTACACGCAGTCTCAGTGGCGATCTGGATCGGGGCGCTGGCGCCGCTCGCTGCGGCGATGCTGAGAGAACCCGCGCCCGAGGCGGTGCTCGCACGGTTCTCGCGCGCGATACCCTGGGCCGTTGCTGCGCTTGTCGTATCAGGCGCAATTCTTGCGGTGGTGCAGGTGGCGGAGCCCGGCGCCCTGGTTACGACTGCATACGGTCTGCTCTTGTCCGCGAAGCTCGGTCTGGTGGCCGCCCTGCTTGCGGTGGCAGGGTGGAACCGGTTTCGCCTGACGGCCGAGGTGATCGCCGGATCGATAAAGCCGCGCCGCATGCTGGTCCGTTTGATCGGGGTCGAAATCGCGATCGTTGTGGCCATTCTGGGACTGGTGGCCGCGTGGCGCTTCACACCGCCCCCTCGCGCGCTCGTCATCGCATCCGCGAAACCAGCGCTCGTCCACATCCACACCGCGGCCGCCATGGCGGATGTGACCTTCGAACCGGCGCGGGCCGGAATGGTGCAGGCGAGCATCGTCATCATGCGCGGCGACTTTGGCGGTCTCGACGCCAGGGAGGTGCGTTTGACGCTGGACAACAAATCGGCTGATATCGAGGCCATCTCCCGGCCAGCGACAAAAGGCAGCGACAATATCTGGCGGATCCCGCAGCTTCCGATCCCGACCGGCGGTCGCTGGAACCTGCAGGTCGAAATACTGATCAGCGATTTCGAGAAGGTGACTCTCGAAGGTCAGGTAGACATCCGCAACAGGTAGCGGATGGCGCGGTCAGTGCAACATCAACGTCGGCGCTTGCGGCTGGCAGGTGCACGATTGCTCTTGGTTTTGGCCGTGCGTTTTGGCGCGGGTGGCGTGTTGCGCGGTCGGCCTGCGCGTTTGGGAGCAGGCCTGACGTCGCGAGGCGGTTCGGGTGGCGGGTTGACCGGCTGCGGTTGCGTATTGCGGACCGCCTCGGCCAGCATCTGATACAGGTCAGCTTTGGTCGGTGTGGAGGACTTCGTCATCTGGCCACTATTCCTCTTTCGGCTTCGCCGCTTCCCTGGCCAGCCGCTCAGCCTTCAGTCGTTCGTAATTTTTCCGGAAGGCCTTCTGCTCGATCTCGTACTCGGTTGATGCGGTCTGCTTGCCGAGGCGCTGAAATGTCGTCGCGTGGTCTCGCTGCGCCTGATCCTTCCTTGAATTACTGCTCATTGATCACCTCCATTTCAGTGACCCCTGAGACCAAGGATATCGCAGCAACGGTCTGCCGCGAGGAAAACCGCCGATTAAGCTTGCCAATTAGGTTTAATACCGCTTCTTTTGCGCAATGTCCGCGGCCGGGCTGGTGGAGTACGGACGACAAAAGAGGCTGCCGACCAGGATGTGGGGGGCTGACGATGCGTGGACTCTCGAAGCGCGACTGGGTGGTACTCGCGTTGTTTGCCTTCGTCACCATCGGGACGGCGCTCGTTATCCTGAACTGGCTTGCCGGTTGAGAGGGTAGCGATTTGCCCCGTGCGCCGTCAGCCCCTGCGCCATTCGCGCGCGGTGCTCAGCCGACCGGGCCGGGGATCCAATAGTCCCCGAGGAGCGGCCTGACCTTTACGCCATCGATGACGCCACGCTGGAGGCTGGGATCGAAATGGCGCATCGTCCGCTCGTTGAGGTCAATGATGCGGCCGGGCGTCAGCGGCCCCACGTCGTTGATCTTGACGATGACCTTCTTGCCTGCAGCCTCGACGAGGGCATATTTCGGCCTCGCGCCATATCGGACCCCGCCAAACCTGTCACGCAGGCTCGTCTTGATGGCGGCAGCCCAGGCGGTGGGATTATAGCGTTCGCCGGAGGCTGTGCCGGGGCCGCCCTCCCGCCATCCGGGCTTGAACGGATTGTATGTGGACGCTGCGCCAACGATCGCTTCTCCAGAAGCGGCGTGTACGACAGCACTGGAATGAACCGCAGCGATATCACCTCTGGCAACGGTAACAGAAACGGCAAGCGCAAGCAGGGCGCCGCAAGCCGCGGCGCTCGAGCGGATCAGCATCATGACTCCTCGATTGATTTTCTCGGGACGTGCGGTTCCGGACGCCGCAGGAAAATTGCCGAGCGAACGCGCATGCGTTCCAGAACTCGTGCCAATTGTTGCAAGACTGCCGACCTGGGCAGCGGAACCGTTGTGGGAACCTCTGTGGTTCCTTCACAAGTGTTTTGGTTGTCCCGACTAAGACAGAGAATGCGTCAAGAGCATGACTGAACGAAACGTCATCGCTGCACAGGAACTGCAGCCATTGTCGCGATGATCAGCGTCGCGATGATCTGCGCGGAATGATGCGACGACGATGTGCTTCCGTTTCGGAGCGTAGACTTCAGCCGACGGATGCGCCTGCCTTCGCGCGGCTCATTCCCAGCGCAAGGATGCGATGCAGCAGCTTGGTGTAATCCAGTCCGTCATGCTTGGCGGCCGTGGCGAACTCCTGGCTCTTTGCTATCTCGGGATTCGGATTGGCTTCGATGAAATAGGATGTGCCGTCGGCAGTGAGGCGAAAGTCGATGCGCGCATATCCATCGAGCCCGAGTGTTCGGTAGATGCGCTTCGCGGTTCGCTGGATGCGGGCGGTTACTTCAGGCGCGAGGTCGTCGGCCGGCCCGTCCACGATGCCGACGCGTTCCTGATATTCGGGATCGTGCTTGGCCTTTTCGGTGGCGATCTGTCGCGCGCCCTGGCCGCCCAGATTGCCGAACTTCAATTCCCACACCGGCAGGACGCGGAGCCGGTTGTTGCCGAGCACGCCGACATAAAGTTCGCGTCCTTCGATGTACTGCTCGGCGATGGCGGCGGTCCCGATCCGATCGTGAACGAAGGCGACGCGCTCGGCGAGCTTCTCGTCCGTATCGACGATGGAGGCTTGCGAGATCCCGAAGGACCCGTCCTCGCTCAGGCTCTTGACGATCAGCGGCAAGGCAAGCCGTGAGGGCCGTTTGACCTTGCGGCGCATCGGAAACACGGCAAACGCCGGCACCGCGATCCGGCGATGGTGCACCAGCGTCTTCGACAGATCCTTGCCGCGCGCCAGGATCAGGCCGCGCGGGTTGCACCCGGTATACGGTATCTTTATCAGTTCGAGATAGCTCGCGATGTGCTGGTCATACGCGGTCGCATAGTGGAACTCCTCCAGCAACGTGTAGACCACGTGTGGTTTGAAACTCTCGATCTCGTCGCGTACCGCCTTGATTTCCTCCTGCACGCCGAGCGGGCGAACGTCATGGCCGGCCGCCCGCAAGGTGCTCACGACGTCGAACTCGGTTTTCCATGCGTTGATTTCCTGCGCGGTGTATCCATCGGTCGAATCCGGGGGCACGCAATCCGGATGCATCAGCACGAGAATGCGGTGTCGTCTCATAGCGCGATCCATTTGCGCCGCGACGGGCCGAACAGCGCGTGCATGGTCTTGGCCGTCAACAGGATGGTGAAGTTCGCCACGAGCTTCCGTTCGGAGCCGGGGGCGCGGAGATCGAGCTCGCGGCAGCGGGAGATCATGTCGTCGAGAACGGCGTCGAGCGTGAGCTGATTCTCGCCGGTCCATCGCGCGACCAACTGCCTGACTTGTGCGCGGTGCCGCCTGATGAAGGCCGCCGCCGGCTGCGCCCGTCGATGTCTGGGATCGGCGGAGAAGAGCCGGGTGAGGTCGCGATCATATGTCTTCGGCGGCGTGAAAGCGTAAAACGCCTGCTTTTTCTGATAGTGCTCGCCCAGCGTTTCGCTGAGTCTGGACAGCGGATCGACGCGCTCCCGATTCGTGACCGGCGGCCGCTCCCCCGCAATTTCGCTCATCAACTCGTCGACGTATTCGAGCTTCTTCAGCGCCGGCCAGCCGGCATAGCGTGTCCGCCAGTTCGACCGCGGCCGCAGCCACACCGCAAAGGTCTCGGCGAAATCCTCGTCCGGATGGCTCTGCGCGTACCAGCGCCGAAGATGCTGGACGTAACGCCGGCTGGCCGGATTGGGCCGGTAGTAGAGCGGGTAGTGCTTCGAGGAGGGGCCGAACAATTGCTGCCAGCGCCGGCGGCGCTGCAGCTGATAGGCATGCTGCACGGCATGGCCGGTCTCGTGACGGAGAATGGCCATGCACTCGGACCAGGTGCTGCCCTCGACCTCGAGCATCATCTTCTTCTCGAGTTTCATCAGGCGGGGATGGGCGAGGTAGAACGGGATGGCGATGCCGGGCACACCTGCCGGACTGAACCATTCGCTCGATATCCACGCGTGCGGCCGCAGCCGGATGTCCCGCGCCTGAAGCTCTTCATGCAGAATGCCGAGACAATTCTCGAGCCAGGTGCCCTCGACCGTAAGCTTCAGGCTGCTGAATCGTTGCTCGAGCAACTGCTCGTTCGATAGCTTTTCCCAGGCAAATTTCCGACCAGGCATAGGTATCCATTAATCATAAAACAAGCGTGGGATGGTGGCATAGGATACTGCCGGCAACAACCCGCCGGGGCTTGGTGCTACGCCGGCTTTGGGCCACAAGCTGGACTTTGGCTTGGGCCGTGGTTTGGGCGGCGGCTGGAGCTGTCGCGGATGAAGCTGTAACAACGGCCATCTGCTGCGAGTTTGACAGACTTAACGATGCTTGCCGTTCGCTGGCGGCCCGCCTCGCTGCGTTTCGCCCTGGCGCAAGGATGAGGACGTTGTCTTCCTGCACACCGGCGGGGCGCCGGCGCTGTTCGCCCATCAGGGAGGGCTTGGCATCTGAACTGGAGATGCGGGAGTGTGCGCCGGAATGAATCCAGTTCTAGATCGCCTCTAATCTAAACCGCTTCTAAATCGGGTGCCCGTGCATTGCCTTGAGAGGCACCGGAGCGAGCGGCATACTTGCGGCATGAATACTACAATCCAGCGTTGATGCCGCACATCTACCAGCACATCTTCGAGACTTACCGCGTCGTCGGTTCTGACGATGGTTCTGTGATCGATCGATTTGCCGATCAGGCGCGATGGCTGGATACGCCGGGCTGTCTGTTCCAGCGCAATAACGTTGTGCTGAGCAGCCAGATCCGCACCGAAGGCGTGATCAAGGCCGGGCTTTTCATCTCGGTGGTTCTTAAGGGGTCGGGCAGTGGCCGGCCGCGTCAGGGCGGCGCCGGCAGCGTGCATTATTCTGACGACTCCATCGCCGTCATGGCGCTCCGGGAGCCGACGGCCTGGGAAGGCGACGCTCCGCGCGGCGCGCACATGCAGGCCGCCGGGATCGCCTTTCCCCTCGCGTCGCTGGAGCAGCTTGGGTTGAGCCGTGAGTTCCTCGAGTTGTTCAGCGGTCAGGATCAAAACGTCTTCGTTGCCACGCTGCGGGCCTCGCCCCGGGTCAAGGCGCTCGCCATGGAGATGATTTCGCCCGTCGCGGAGGGGCGGGCAGCCGAACTGCTGCTGTCGGCACATGCGACGGAAATACTGGCTCGTGCCTTGCTGGCGCTGCGCGGCAACGAGAAGGTCGGCCTGTTCTCCGACCAGAAGCGCCTGCGCCTGCAGGCGGTGGGCGAATTGATCAAATCGGACCTGCGGCATCCCTGGACGATCGCCGAACTGGCGCGGCACGC
>DAIMKE010000151.1:0-9423 GCA_036721875.1 Bradyrhizobium sp.
GTGCTGGGCTACCCCTCGCCCATCGAATACGAAAGGAAGCATCATGAGCTGATTTGACCCGCCATAGCCGTGAACAGTCCACGGAAACGGGTCAACTCCAACTCCAGCTTTCGTAGGGCTTTGGCTGATCTGGGCGGGTTAGTCCGTTCCAGCGGTGAAAAATTAGCCCCCCCCTGACCCTCTAGTGGCATCAGCTTGTAGACACAGAGCGTGTGAGCCGGATGCGCTTCTAAAGCCCGTGTGGATCTGCTATCATAGTGTATCATCCATGCCGAGCGCGAAGTAGGTCAGCAAGTCGTCAAAAGAGAGGAATTGTGATGCGAAACGGAATAGGAGGACGTTTGATGACGTTTGTTGCTCGAGGGTATTTGGTCGCGTCGGCCGCTCTGATTTTGGGCGGGGGTGGGGCGATGGCCCAAGGCGGTCATTCCCACGCTGCCTCGAACGGCGGTCAGATTCAGCAAATTGGCGCCTACGAGGCTGAACTGGTCGTGAAAGGCTCGGACGTCATGCTCTACATCGTCGATAAACAGGAGAAGAAGGTCGATGCGGCCAAATTCTCGGCTACTGCCGTCGTGCTTGCTGCTGATAACCAGCAAAAAGCAGTTGAGATGAGCCCATCAGGGGAGAACCGTCTCGCAGGCAAAATCGACTTCCCCGTTGCCGGCAAATTTCGTGCGACTGTGACGCTGAAGTCGGGTACGGCCGAGGCCGGCAAGGGTCGCTACAGCCTTGACGCACGCTAGATGAGCCGGTAAGCGCAATATTATGCTCAAATCGACAAGTTTCAGTGGGCTTCCACGCTGCCTTTGGCAGACAGCTGTTGTATGTGCTCTCGTTCTTGTCTTAGTTATGACTTTTGTTGTTCCTGTCTCGGCTTTTACGACCGGATTGGACGTGGGTCCTTCTGGCGCTGCCATCACGAGTTCGACTGATATCGGCTCGCCTGGTCCGACAGGGAACTCATTGGACGACGAGCTTGTCCAGCATGCTCATTGCATGCATTCGGTCGCTCGTACGCACTTTAAGACCTTGCCTATTCGGCGACTTACATTGGCCGTGCCGCTTCCGCGAGAAGCGGATTTGCAGCCCAGTCGCGCTTTATCATCCCTACCCTTCAAGCCACCCCGTAGCGCCTGATCGAGCTCGTGGGGGTCTAGCCCCTTGAGCTTTCCGCTCTCACTTGGGAGCGCTTTGGTGGTGCGTTGAGCGCTCCGCTGCTCTTGTCAGCGCTGAGCAATGTATGGGCAAGCTTCGTGCGCCCGTGGTGAGGGTCTTGCTATGATCAAACGTCTTTTCGTCATCGTTTTTGTCGGCGTGATCGGAGTTGCCGTCGGCAGTCTCGTGCCGGCCGTTTCGCAGGCGGTCCGCGTTGCGTTCAAGGCCGTCCCGCTCCCGCCAGCTATTTCGCAGGCTGCTCACGCTGTGATGCAGACCGGCGACGGCTCAGGCAAGCGCGAAGGTGATGGCCATGATTCCGGCTCCAAAAAAGCCGACGCGCACGGTTCAGGTGAGAAGGAAGGACCAGAGGGCGTGGTTGTCATGACGCCCGAGCGGGTCGCTACCGCCGGTATTACGGTTGCACCTGCCGCAGGTGGGTCACTGGCTCGCAAGCTGACAGTACCAGCCGTTATCGCAATGGACGCTGATCGTGTCGGTCGTGTCGCTGCCCGGGTCATCGGCACCGTCGCCGAACTCAACAAGCGTTTGGGCGACCAAGTCGCTAAGGGTGAAACAGTCGCAGTGCTCGATAGTCGGGAGGTTGCCGAGGCCAAGAGCGAATTGCTTGCCTCGCTGGTCAATCAGGACCTTCAAAGCACGCTGTTTGAGCGCGAGCAGTCGCTCTGGGACAAGAAGATTTCTGCCGAACAGCAATACCTCAAAGCCCGCAGCACATTTTCCGAGGCGACCCTTCGGGTCGACCTGGCTCGCCAAAAGCTGACCGCTCTCGGCGTTAGTGATCGCGAAGTCGCTAGCGTGAGGCGTGAGGTCAAGCCCTTCCGGCAAGTCGCCTCTGGTGAAGGCGAGCTGCCGAAGTCGCTAGACATGCAGCGCTACGAGCTGCATGCCCCGATCGGGGGCCGCGTGGTCGAACGTCGGGTTGACCTTGGCGCTCCAGTCGGCGGCGAAGGTCAAGAGAAGGAGGTTTATGTCATCGCCGACCTATCGAGCGTCTGGGTCGAACTTGCGGTTTCCACCGCCGACCTTGCCCAGGTGCGTGAAGGCCAGCAGGTGTTGATTAGTGCTGGTACGGATGGTCCAAAAACTGATGCCCGTATCACTTTTATCAGCCCAATGCTCAATCAAGATACCCGCTCAGCACGTGTTATCGCCACTATGGACAACAAGGGCCTGATGTGGCGCCCCGGCTCGTTCGCGACAGCGCAGGTCATCATTGAAGAGATCCCGGTAGACATTCGGCTTCCGCGTACCGCCCTCCAGACGCTCAAGGGCGAACAGATTGTATTTGTACGTACCAAGCAAGGTTTTGAGAAGCGCGATGTGGTGCTGGGCAAGCAGGACGATTCATCGGTTGAGGTCGTATTTGGCATTGATCCCGGCGAAGAGGTGGCAGTGACCAACTCCTTTGTCCTCAAGGCGGAGCTCGGCAAAGCCGAGGCCGAGCACGCACACTGAGGGCCTGACCAATGATCAATACCGTTCTCGCCTTCTCCGTACGCCAGCGCTGGTTGGTGCTGCTGGTCTCGCTGCTCGCGGCCGCACTCGGCGTATTCGCGCTGACGCGACTGCCAATCGATGCAGTTCCTGACATTACGAATAATCAAGTCCAGGTCAATGCGGTCGTCCCGTCGCTTTCGCCGTTCGACATCGAGAAGCAGGTCACGTACCCGGTCGAAACCGCGCTCGCCGGTATCCCAGGCCTCGAATACACCCGTTCGCTTTCACGCAATGGCTTCGCCCAAGTAACCGCTGTCTTCAGTGAGAAGACAGATCTTTACTTCGCGCGGCAGCAGGTCAACGAGCGCCTTGGCGAAGCGAAGGCAAGTTTGCCGCCCGGGGCCGAGATTCACATGGGCCCGATCTCAACTGGCCTCGGTGAGATTTTCATGTGGACCGTCCACTACAAAAAGCCTGGCGACGGCGCGCCGGTGCGTGACGGCGAGCCCGGCTGGCAGTCGGACGGCAGCTACCTGACTCCGGAAAAGCAGCGGCTCAAGAACGACTTCGAACGCGCCGCATATCTCCGCACAGTGCAAGACTGGATCATCGGTCCCCAGCTCAAGACGGTGCCCGGCGTCGCTGGCGTCGATGTCATCGGCGGCTACAAGAAGCAATATCAGGTCCAGCCTGACCCGGCGAAGCTCATCGGCTACGGTCTATCTTTCAAGGATGTGGCCGAGGCCATCGAGGGCAACAACCAAAATCGCGGCGCCGGCTATCTGGAGCGCAACGGCGAGGGCTACGTTGTGCGCTCGGCCGGGCGTATCGAGAGTGTGGAGGAGATTGGTAACGTCGTCGTCTCCACCCGCGGCGGCACTCCAGTGCGCATCAAGGACGTCGCAACCGTTGGCATCGGGCGCGAACTTCGAACCGGCTCGGCCTCGATGAACGGGGAGGAGGCGGTGGTCGGTACCGCTCTGATGCTGATCGGTGGCAACAGTCGTACCGTCTCGGCAGCTGTCGATGCTCGCATGAAAGAGATCACGCGTTCGCTGCCGCCTTCCGTCGAAACGCGAACCGTCCTCAACCGTACGCTGCTTGTCGATGCCACGGTGAAGACAGTGGCGAAAAACCTGATCGAGGGCGCGCTCCTTGTTATAGGGGTGTTGTTCCTCTTGCTGGGCAATATCCGAGCCGCGATCATTACTGCAATGGTGATCCCGGTGGCGATGCTGATGACCATGACCGGCATGGTACAGGGCAAAATCAGCGCCAACTTGATGAGTCTCGGGGCGCTCGACTTCGGACTGATCGTCGATGGTGCGGTCATCATCGCCGAGAACTCGCTCAGGCACTTAGCCGAGCGCCAACATAAGCTGGGCCGGAAACTCACGACGGAGGAGCGCCTCGACACTGTGCGGGTGTCGGCTGAGGAAATGATCAAACCATCGGTTTACGGCCAAGCCATCATCATCTTGGTCTACGTGCCACTCCTCACCTTCACCGGGGTCGAGGGCAAGATGTTCGCGCCTATGGCCCTTACAGTCATCATCGCACTGGTGGCCGCCTTCGTCCTCTCGCTCACCTTTGTGCCAGCCCTGATCGCCATCGTCATCACCGGCAAGGTCACCGAGAAGGACGTGTTCCTGGTGCGCTGGCTGAAAGCGATATACCGGCCTGTTCTCGCCGGCGCGATCCGGCGGCCGGCGGCAGTCATCGGCGGTGCGGTGCTTATCTTCCTCGCGGCGGTCAGCTTGTTTAGCAGGCTCGGCCAGGAATTTATCCCCCAGCTTGACGAAAAAAACATCGCCATGCACGCGATGCGTATCCCCTCGACCTCACTGACACAATCCCAGGACATGCAGCTTAAGGTCGAGAAGGCCGTGGTGCGTTTTCCTCAGGTGGCACTTGTGTTTTCCAAGACCGGTACCGCTGAAGTCGCGGCGGACCCCATGCCGGTAAACGTTTCCGACAACTTCATCATCTTAAAGCCTGAGTCCGAATGGCCAGACCCGAAGCTGCCTAAGGACAGGCTCATTGCCGACATTCAAGCAGCGGTGAACGAGGTCGCCGGCAATAATTACGAGTTCACCCAACCGATTCAGATGCGGTTCAACGAACTCCTCGCGGGCACCCGCGGCGACCTTGCGGTCAAGGTGTTCGGCGAGGAGTTTGACACCATGCTGCCAGCGGCGAACCAGGTTGCAACGGTTCTGCGGAGCGTCCAGGGCGCTGAGGACGTGAAGGTGGAGCAGGTGACTGGCCTGCCGTTCCTAGAAATCCGCATCGACAAAGCCGAAATCGCCCGCTTGGGCCTGTCACACTTTGCAGTGCAGGATGTGATCGGCGCGGCTATCGGTGGGCGCGAGGCAGGCGTGCTGTTCGAGGGGGACCGACGATTTGAGATCGTGGTTCGCCTGCCCGACTATGTCCGCGACGATCTCGAGGCTTTGAAAAATTTGCCGGTTCCCTTGCCCGGGGCGGGCGCCGCAGGCCGGATGGCTTCCGTGCCGCTGAAACAGGTCGCGAGTTTCTCCACGGCCGAGGGACCCAATCAGATCAGCCGAGAGAACGGCAAGCGCCGCATAGTCGTGACTGCGAACGTTCGTGGTCGCGATATTGCCTCCGTGGTAGCTGAAGCGCAGACCAAGGTTGCGGCGGGCGTGACGCTGTCGCCTGGATCCTGGATTACTTGGGGCGGGCAGTTCGAAAACCTGGAGGCCGCCCGTCAGCGACTGATGGTCGTCGTACCCGGCTGCTTCTTCCTAATTTTCCTGCTGCTCTATTCAGCGCTTGGCTCACCGCGTGACGCGCTGTTGGTGTTTAGCGCTGTACCGCTGGCGCTGACGGGCGGGATCGCCGCCCTGTTCCTGCGTGGGATGCCGTTCTCGGTGCCGGCGGCGGTTGGTTTTATCGCACTGTCGGGTGTAGCGGTGCTCAACGGCCTGGTCATGCTGACCTTCATCAAGCAGTTGGTAGAGGAAGGGCGACCGCTTAAGGAGGCAATCTGCGAAGGGGCCCTCACGCGCCTTCGCCCAGTCGTGATGACCGCGCTGGTCGCCTCGCTTGGGTTTGTGCCGATGGCGCTCGCTACGGGCACAGGCGCAGAGGTGCAGAAGCCGCTCGCCACTGTCGTGATCGGGGGTCTTATCAGCGCGACGCTGCTCACGCTGATCGTGCTGCCTGCCCTTTACGCGCGATTTGCAAGCCGACCGCAGAAGGAAGAGGAAACATCGCTTTTGGGTGATGCCCCGGCTCCCCGTCTTACGCCCCCGCTTCGGGAGGCCGCCGAATGACGGGGCAGGCATCGGGACATCGATATCAGAGACAGGAACAGTCTTTTCCGAACGTCGGCACGCCAGACATGTGCATAGTAAGCTGGCTTTTGCCATTCGGCTTGGCTGCTCTGGTCGCAATCGTTGCTGTGTCGCCGGGCTCGGCCGAAACTCTGTCAGGAGCGTTGGCGCGGGCTTACGGGGCTAACCCGCAGTTGAATGCACAGCGCGCACAAGTCCGAGTGGTAGACGAGACTGTGCCTCAGGCCCTTTCCGGTTATCGTCCACGGGCGCAACTGCAGGCTGATGGCGGTGCTCAATTCCAGCGGGAACGCAGTCGCGAGCGAAGAAGTGCAATTTCCGGTGTTGATGGCGAGGAAGAACTTACGGCGCAGATCAAGCGAACACAGCGGCAGAGTACGCTGCCGCGGGGTGCTGAACTCTCCTTCGAGCAGAACCTCTTTGATGGGGGCCGAACGAGAAACTCTGTTTCACAAGCAGAAGTTCAGGTCCTCGCCGCGCGTGAAACATTGCGCAACTCTGAGCAGAATGTCCTGCTCGATGCCGCTACGGCCTATATGGACGTGCTGCGGGATCAAGCCGTGCTCGACCTACAGCGGACCAATGTCAAACTTCTGGAAGAAACGCTCTATCGGGCACGCGAACGCTATGCGGCCGGTGAGGTTACACGAACGGACATCGCTCAGGCAGAGGCGCGCCTTGCCAGCGGCCGGGCCCAGGTCAACCTCGCGGCAGCTAATCTCAATACTAGCCGAGCCCGCTATCGACAGTTAATCGGCTCCGAGCCGCGATCCCTGACGCCGGGTACGCCGGTGGCAGACAAGCTTCTCCCGCGCAGCGCTGCGGATGGCATGCGGACTGCCCTATCCCAACACCCAGCCATCGCGGCAGCCCTCCACGGCGTCAATGCAGCGGAACTGGAGGTGAGGGTCGTTAAAAGCGCTCTCTACCCGGCCGTTGGATTGGTCGCGAGCATATCGCAGCGCTACGACAGCGAGGCACGTGGCGATCGGATGAGAGCGGGTTCCTCCACGCTCCAGGTGACGGTCCCGATCTACGAAGGCGGTGAGATTTACTCTCGGACGCGGCAAGCCAAGGAAAGTGCCAGCCAGCGCCGAGCCGAGGCCGAGGTTGTCCGCGACGAAGTCCGCGCGGCGCTGTCGACCTCATGGAGTGTGCTTGAGACCGCCAAGGCGCAGATTGAATCTGCGCAGACGCAGATCCGGACCAGCGAGATTGTTTTGACCGGAGTTCGCGAGGAAGCTCGTGTCGGCCGGCGTACGACACTGGACGTCCTTAACGCGCAGCAGGATCTCCTGAACGCTCGCGTCAATCTGGCGACGGCCCAGCGAGATCGAGTGGTAGCCTCCTATGCACTGCTACTGGCCACCGGGCGACTCTCGGCGCGCCGGCTTGGCCTTGCAGTTCAAGTGTACGAACCTACGCAGCATTCCGACCAAGTTAAGAACCTCTGGGGCGGATTAGACACCCCAACTGGCCGTTGATCCAAAATCCGAGTTCTATCGCGAAATCGCCCAAGCTCGCGATGGAGGCGAGGGCGGCTCCCCGCAGCCCCGGGGAGCCGCTTCTCAGCTCGAGAGTTTACGCTGCGAAAGCAATATCCGCAGTGCGGCTTCGTGCAAGTTTTGTAATTAACATGAGCTAATCAGTGACACAGGAAATCGTCGAACAACTCTATCGTCTCATGCATATAGTTGTCTGGATTCACACTCCAGGAGACCAGCGTTGGATACTTCCAATATTCGTATTAGTGCTTGTAATTGCGCCCACTTGGCTCGGCCTGCAGGTGCTGCGTATTGGTTCAGTAACTCTTATAAAATGGCGGCGTCAAGCACAAAGCTATCGAAAGGATGCGGCTCCGGGTTCGCCAAATATAACAAAAATATCCATACTACTTGAAAACTTTGTCTTGCGTCGAACATGTAAATTACAGATTCGTATCGTGATTTTATCATTGATTGCTCTACCACTAACTTATGTCCAGCTGCTTTTACCAAAATTGATAGTAAATCAAGTTTTGGCTGACAATAAGTCAACGACTGAGTTGTTTATAATTAATTCGCTTGCGCCGGTCAAAATATTGCTTTTATTATGCACCTGTTACCTACTAGTTCTTATTGTTAGTAGCCTAATTAAGTATACGGCAAATGTCGTGCGGGGAAAAATTCATGAACGCATAGTGCGGCATATCCGGCTCTCCGCAATCCGAAGGCGCCGAGATGAACGTTGCCCGCGCGCAAGATCGACACTGGCTGCTGTCGCCATTCAGGAATGCGAACCGATCGGCTATTTCGGCGGAAGCCTCCTACTCGTGCCACTGATCCAAGGCGGAACGTTTATCACCAGCTTGCTCTTTTTGTTTTTTCAGGACATCGCGCTTGCCTTCGCGGCCTTAATCATGTTGCCGTTACAGATCGCAGTGCTGCCGCGGCTTCAGCGGCAGATCAACAGCAAGGTTCGGGAGCGTGTGCATATGACCCGCGTTTTCAATGAATCTCTCACGCAGGAAGAGGGTGCAGGAAACAATGAGGGGCTGCTGTCACCAACGCGCTTTCGTATCCGTCAAACAGCGGCAATAGAAGGGGCGCAGATAGAAATATCGAAGCTTAAATCACGTTTCAAATGCCTCTATAATTTTACAACAAATCTGACACCGTTTTTTTTCTTTTCAATCGGAGGCTATCTTGTTTTGCAACAGAGATTATCGCTTGGCGCACTTGTTGCGGCTCTAGCCGCATATCGCGAGATTGCTCCGGCGTTGCGCGAGTTGTTTGATTTTGCGAGAAACTGGTCGGATGCTCGGGCCCGTTACGCAGAAGTGATTGCCGTTGTATGAGCGGCTTGAGCATGCAACGTCATTTGAGATGACAAGAACTCTCTGTCGGTGTGTCAATCTTCGGGTTGCTGGCATCTTTTGATCCGGCGCTGACCGGAATTTTCCACGCGCCGATGCCTGTCTACTAAGGCAGGGGCACCCTAAAAGACAGTCTTAGTATAGCGTCGGAAAGAAACAGAATGACTCCTTCACAGGCCCGAGCAGCACGCGCGTTTTTGAATCTGGATATGAAGACAGTCTGCGAGCAAGCTCCCATAGGAAAACGAACGCTGACGGAATTCGAGCGTGGCTCACGCGCAATATCTGATACGACTTTGGTACGTCTTAAAGGGTATTATATCGCACAGGGTATTGGATTCAAATCAACTATCAGCGGCGACGAAGTCGTGCACCATGTCAATTCTACTGACGATAAGTATGATATTGGGAACGTGAAATTAAAGTTAGAATACTATGATATATTCAAGATAAATGATATTGAGAATAAATTAAGTACAATAAGATTTCATGTCAATGAATTAGAATCGTTGATCAATTTTTCGAGTGAAATTATACACTTGGCGTTGAATGTTTCGGAATTGAATCAAAAAAAGTTTGCAATAGAATTAGATTGTTCGCCGGCGTTTATAAGTGCAGTTTTACTCCAAA
>DAIMKE010000152.1:0-9413 GCA_036721875.1 Bradyrhizobium sp.
GCGCGGGCGCGGTTCCGGCCAATCCTGATGACGTCGTTTGCGTTCATCCTCGGCGTCGTTCCGCTGGTGCTGGCGACCGGCGCCGGCGCCAACGCGCGGAAGTCGATCGGCATCACGGTGTTCTCCGGCATGCTGGCGTCGACGTGCCTGGCGGTGCTGTTCGTGCCGACGTTCTTCGTCGTCGTCCAGCGCTTCGAGAACTGGCTGAAGGACCGCAAGGCGAAGAAGGCCGGGGCGGCAGTGACGCAGGCGCACTAGATCGTAGGATGGGTAGAGCGAAGCGAAACCCATCAATCGAGACCGCTGAAGATGATGGGTTTCGCTGCGCTCTACCCATCCTACGAAGCGCCTGATTTTCTACACCTTCACCATCCGCTTGCCGCGGTTCTCGCCGGCCAGCAACCCGATCAGCGCCTTCGGTGTGTTCTCGATGCCGTCGATCACGTCCTCCTGCACCTTCAGTTTGCCCGAGGCGACCCAGGACTGCAGGTCGGCCAGCGCGGCGGTGCTCTGGTCCATGTAGTCCATCACGATGAAGCCCTGCATGGTGAGGCGCTTCACCACGATCAGGCCGGGCACGCCGCGCGGTCCGTGGGCCGACGGCACGCCGTCATACTGCGAGATCGCGCCGCAGCAGGCGATGCGGCCGCGATTGTTCATCAGCGCGATACAGGCTTCGAGGATGTCGCCGCCGACATTGTCGAAATAAACGTCGATGCCCTTGGGCGCCGCCGCGCGCAGCGCCTTGTAGGTCGCGCCGTCCTTGTAGTCGACCGCGGCGTCGAACCCGAGTTCGGAGGTTAGCCATTGGCACTTGTCCTTGCCGCCGGCAATGCCGATGACCTTGCAGCCCTTGATCTTCGCAATCTGCCCGACGATCGATCCGACCGAGCCGGCCGCGGCCGACACGACGACCGTCTCGCCTTCCTTGGGCTTGCCGACATGCAGCAGGCCGAAATAGGCGGTGAGGCCGGCGATGCCGTACACGCTCAACAAATGCGTCATCGGCTCCAGCTTCGGCATCTTGTTCATATGCTTGGCAGGTACCGCGGCGTAATCCTGCCAGCCGGTATCGCCGAACACGATGTCTCCAGGTGAAAATCCCGGAGCCTTCGAGGACACGACTTCGGCGATGCTGCCGCCCGCCATCACGGTGTTGGCCTCGACCGCGGCGCGATAGGTGGCGCCGTGCATCCATGCCCGGTTGGCGGCGTCGAGCGAGATATAGCGGGTCCGCACCAGTACCTCGCCATCCTTGGGTTCGGGCACGCTGCCCTCGACCATCCTGAAATGTTCGGGCCCCAGCTTGCCGGTCGGCTTCTCGACGAGCAGGATCTGGCGATTGACGCTGTCGCTCATGATGTCTTCTCCCTGTGGCGTTGTCGGTTCAATTCACGTTTGGTCAAAGATCTTGTCCAGGGCAGCGCTGTACGCTGCAAAGACCAGATCGGGATACGATCCGCGCAGCGCTTCCATCATGACCCCCGAATTGATTTCGAGAATTTTCCAAGAGCCTTCGACCTGTACGACATCGATCGATCCGAAGCGAATGTTGATTGCCCTGGCTGCCCTCCGGGCAATCTCGACGCAGGCGTCCCGATCGGCGCCTTGCTCCAGCAGGACGGGCTGTGCGCCGGAATCGAGGTTGTGCCGCCAGCTCACGACGCGGCGCTGGCCCGGCGGCGGTATCGAATCGAGCTCGGCATTTTCCGAGCCTTCGAAAACGCTGGTCAGAACGCTGGCCCGCTTTGCAGGTGGGGCTCCCGCGAGCGCCAACTCCAGCATCGAACGCTTGCCGTCGCCCACGACCGAGGGTCGCTGCTTGCTGTAAGCCACGATGGGCTCATCATCCAGGAGAACCACCCGGATCTCTTGCTTAATCTCAACATAGGGAGATATCGCGAGACTTTGGTTCGAAGCGAAAATCCGATGTGCGGCGAGTTCGAGATCGGATTCCGTCAGGACCTTTTGGACCGATTTTCCGCTGGTGCCGTCGTTGGGTTTTACGACAAGGCCGGCCGGATGATCCTTGATCAGGCGGAGCATGCGCTCCCATGATCGCTGCGGCGGAACGTATTCGTACAGCGACGGGTTCAGGAACAACGTGTGCGGGATGCACGGGATATTGCCGAGCTGCAGGACTTCCGAAGTGGCTGCCTTGTCATTGGCGATGCGATGCGCAACCGCGCTGTTCAGGCCAAGATCATATCCGAATGCAAGCTGCCGCTGCGAGCCGCGCTGCATGATGATGACCCAGCCCTGCGCCCCGAGTTCTACCGATACATTGTTCCTGGCGCAGTATTGCCTGACGGCGTCCACGAATGCGCGCTGGCTGTTGAGCATTTACGATCCTGTGAACTAGAGGAATTCCACTATCCCGCGGAGCAATTTATTGCCAGATCGGCCTTGAATTCAGCAAGTAAATTGCGTGAACGGGGCGTTAAGCACGGCAATCGAACCATTTTGCAAAATGGAACGACAGCCATACCGAGATATCGATTGTGCTGTAGGTCATATTGACTATGTGTCTGCCGTGCGCAAATGGCGCGCCACTTCGCCAATGATTTCGCAGACTTTTGGCACTCCGAGGCCGAGGACCGAAACGTTCTACACCGAGACGTCAGGGAATACGAAAACACATGAGCGCGTTCTATAAAGAGAAAGTTCTTGCCGTTCGCCACTGGACCGATACGCTTTTCAGCTTCACCGCCACGCGCGATTCCGGTTTCCGCTTCCAGAACGGCCAGTTTGCGATGATCGGTCTTGAGATCGAGGGCCGGCCGCTGCTGCGTGCCTACAGCATGGCGAGCGCCAATCACGAGGAAGAACTCGAATTCTTCTCCATCAAGGTCGCGGACGGGCCGCTGACCTCGAAGCTGCAGAAGATCCGCGAGGGCGATGAAATCCTGGTCGGCCGCAAGGCGACCGGCACGCTGATCACCGACAACCTGATTCCGGGCAAGCGCCTGCTGCTGCTCTCGACCGGCACGGGCCTGGCGCCGTTTGCGAGCCTGATCAAGGACCCTGACGTCTATGACCGGTTCGAGACCATCGTGCTCGTGCATGGTTGCCGGCAGGTCTCCGAGCTCGCCTATGGCGAAGAACTCGTGGCCAGGCTGCGCGACGACGATCTGTTCGGACCGCTGCTGTCGGAGAAGCTCTTGTACTACCCGACCGTCACCCGCGAGCCGTTCCGCAATCGCGGCCGCATCACCGACCTGATCTCGTCCGAGCAGCTGTTCAACGACATCCACCAGTCGCCGCTGAATATCGAGACCGACCGCATCATGATGTGCGGCAGCCCCGGCATGCTGGAAGAGCTGAAGCAGATGTTCGAATCCGGCGGCTTCGTCGAAGGCAGCGGCAGCAAGCCCGGCCATTTCGTGATCGAAAAGGCGTTCGTCGAGCGCTGAGACTATCGCAGCTTTATCCGTTGTCGTCCCGGCCTCGAGCCGGGACCCATAGTCCGCGGCGCGAATTGGGTTACGAGACGTCTACCCTCCGTGCTCACATCAGAGAGCACGGCGTATGGGTCCCTGCGTTCGCAGGGACGACGTTGGGAGAGATCGTCGTTCTCAGCCCCATAGCCCGCTCCATCCTCTCACTGCTATAACCTCTCCCGAACGCCGCGCGCCTCAATCTCCGACGCGGCGATTGCGGAGAAAACGCGCTTGACGGTTCGCGACGAAATCGGGCGAACGAAAACCGCCTTCGTGTTGGCAGGCGGCGGAAGTTTCGGCGCCGTCCAGGTGGGCATGCTGCATTCGCTCGCCGCCCACGGCGTGGCCGCGGACATGGTGGTCGGCTCCAGCGTGGGCGCGCTGAACGGCGCCTTCTATGCCGGCGATCCGACGCTCGCTGGCGTGCAGCGGCTGGCTGTCATCTGGCGCGGCCTGCAGCGGCAGGACGTCTTTCCGATCGACTGGCGGACGGTGTTGAGCTTCCTGTGGCGCCGAGACTTCCTGATTCCCCATGACGGCATTCGCAAGCTGATCGACGACCACATCCCCTATCGCAATCTGGAGGATGCGAAGCTGCCGGTGCACATCGTCACGACCGACATCATCTCCGGCGACAGCGTGGTCTTGTCGGAGGGGTCGACCGCGGAGGCGATCGTGGCTTCTACCGCGATTCCCGGCGCGTTCACGCCGATCCGCTACCGGGATTACTATCTCGCCGACGGCGCGATCTCCAGCAACACGCCAATTCAGGTCGCCGTGCAGAAAGGCGCCAGGCGCCTGATCATCCTGCCGACGGGACATGCCTGCGCGACGCAGGCGCCGCCGGTCGGCGCGTTCGCGAACGCGCTGCATGCGCTGACGCTGCTGATCGCGCGCCAGTTGGTCAGCGAACTGGAAGAACTTGGACCGGATATCGAATATTTCGTCGTGCCGCCGCTGTGCCCATTGGTGGGCTCGCCGTATGACTTCTCGCGGACCGCAGACCACATCGATCGCGCGATTGCGGCCACCGATGCGTGGCTGGCGCAGCACAGCCTGCAACAGGGCAGGATTCCCCACGAGATGCGGCCGCACAGCCACTGAGCCGCCATGGCCATTGCGCTGCACTGCAAAACGCGTCCTGATCGGTCGGTAACCGGGGGCAGGTAGCCCCACAATTATTTTTGCCGTTCGTTTGTCACATCCGCGATTGTCGGCCCGTATATCGTATGGCGCTTGCTCCATGGGTTGGACTAAGCTTCCGGGCCAGCAAGATTAATTGGCTGAGAGGGGTTCTATGGAAACGCTGCTGCTTCCGTTCTCGCCACGCTACATCATCCTGACAATCTGTGCCGTCGTCACGGCCTTGCTTGTCGGCATCGGGATTTTCGATGCCAAGCTCAAGGTCTGGGAATTTCTCGCGATCCCGATCGTGATCTTCGGCGGGCTCACACTGCTCGGCATTCGCGATATCACCCAGCAGAACCACGCCGTCCTGCGCAACTATCCGATCTCGGCGCATATCCGTTTCCTGCTCGAAGAGATAAGGCCGGAGATGCGGCAGTATTTCTTCGAGAGCGAGAAGGACGGCATGCCGTTCTCCCGCGACACCCGCGCGCTGGTCTATCAGCGCGCCAAGATGGTGCTCGACAAGCGGCCGTTCGGCACCCAGGAGGACGTCTACCGCGACGGCTATGAATGGCTCCACCATTCGATGGCGCCGAAGGCCCGCACCGTCGAGCAGTTTCGCGTCACCATCGGTGGTCCGGATTGCACCAGGCCATACTCGGCTTCGGTTTTCAACATCTCGGCGATGAGTTTTGGCGCGCTCAGCCCCAACGCGGTGCGGGCATTGAATGCGGGGGCGAAGAAGGGCGGCTTTGCACACGACACCGGCGAGGGCGGTGTCAGTCCCTACCACCGCGAAAACGGCGGTGACATCATCTGGGAAATCGGCTCGGGCTATTTCGGCTGCCGCAACCGCGACGGCTCGTTCAATCCGGAGCAGTTTGCCCGCATTGCCAGCGACGACCAGATCAAGATGGTCGAGCTCAAGGTCAGCCAGGGCGCCAAGCCGGGACATGGCGGCGTCCTTCCGGCGGCCAAGGTCTCCGAAGAAATCTCCAAGATTCGCGGCGTGCCCATCGGCGAGGATTGGCATTTCGCCGGCGACGCATCGCGCGTTCTCGACGCCGATTGAAATGATGGTCTTCATCGGCGAGATGCGGCGACTGTCCGGCGGAAAGCCCGCCGGGTTCAAGCTGTGCGTCGGTCATCCCTGGGAGTTCCTGGCGATCTGCAAGGCGATGCTGGAGACCGGGATCTATCCCGATTTCATCGTGGTCGACGGCAATGAGGGCGGCACCGGTGCGGCGCCGCTGGAGTTCATGGATCATCTCGGCATGCCGATGCGCGAGGGCGTCAATTTCGTCCACAACGCGCTGATCGGCATCAATGCGCGCGACCGCATCAGGATCGGCGCCGCCGGCAAGATTGCAACCGCATTCGACATGGCGCGCGCGATGGCGATCGGCGCCGACTGGTGCAATTCGGCGCGCGGCTTCATGTTCGCGCTCGGCTGCATCCAGTCGCTGAGTTGCCATACCGATCGGTGCCCGACCGGCGTGACGACTCAAGACCCGCTCCGCGCGCGTGCGCTTGTCGTGCCGCTCAAGGTCGAGCGGGTCTACAGCTACCATCACGCCACCCTGCACGCGCTGTCCGAGCTCATTGCCGCAGCCGGCCTTGAACATCCGCGGCAATTGCGGCCCGTCCATTTCTCGCAGCGATCCTCCACGAACGACACGTTGTCATACGCGAAACTCTATCCGTCGCTGCGTCCGGGTGAGTTGCTCGAAGGCACGATGGATCCGCGCTTCCACGACGCCTGGGCGATGGCGCGGGCGGATTCGTTCCAGCCGGCGGCATAGAGCGGTTGCGGCATTTTGCGCGCTCTTTCAGGTCTCTTGTCGAATGACTATCTGATAGGGTCCTGTGTACCGTGGAACGGAACCCACAAGACTAATGGTTTACATCGAACTCGGGATCGTCGCGGTCCTGATTGTCATCAACGGCCTGCTGGCCATGTCGGAGCTGGCCATCGTATCGTCGCGGCCGGCGCGGCTTGCGGCGCTGGTCGAGAAGAACGTCAGGGGTTCCCGCCGCGCCCTGGCCCTCGCGTCCGATCCCGGCAAGTTTCTCTCGACGGTCCAGATCGGCATTACGCTGATCGGCGTCCTGTCCGGCGCGTTTTCCGGGGCCACGCTCGGTCAGCGGCTGACGGCCCTGTTGGTCGGAGCCGGATGGTCGCAAGGCGTCGCGGATGCCATCGGCGTCGGCATCGTGGTCACGGTTATCACCTACGCATCGCTCATCATGGGCGAACTCGTGCCCAAGCAGATTGCCCTGCGCGATCCGGAGTCGGTGGCGGTGCGGGTGGCGCCCTACATGGCCCTGCTTGCCAAGATCTCGGCGCCGGCCGTATGGCTTCTCGACCGGTCGGGCAAGGGATTGCTGTGGCTCCTGGGTCATCGCGGTGCAGCCGAGGAGAAAGTCAGCGAGGACGAAATCCGCACGCTCGTCGTCGAAGCCGAAAACGCCGGCGTGCTCGAACCCGGCGAGAAGGAGATGATTGCCGGCGTCATGCGTCTCGGCGACCTTCCGGTCGGCGCCGTGATGACGCCCCGCCGTGAGGTCAGCATGATCAATCTCTCCGACACACCTGAGGAGATCCGGTCGGAGCTGGCGGCCAGCACCCATTCCCGCTTCGTGGTTTTCGAAGAGGATGCCGACGCTGCGCTCGGGATCGTCAACGCCAAGGACATTCTGGACAGTTATCTTTCCGGGCGGCAGCCCGACATGCGCAAGCTCGTCCGCCCGGCCCCGGTCATTCCCGAATTCCTCGATGCGAGAGACGTCGTGGCGGTACTGCGGGACTCCGCGGTTCACATGGGTCTGGTTCATGACGAGTACGGCGTCTTCCTGGGCGTGGTGACCAGTGCGGATATCCTGGAGGCGATCGTCGGCGGCTTTCACACCGAAGAGGGCCCTCCGGAACAGGCGGCTGTGAAGCGCGACGACGGGTCGTATCTCATCTCGGGATGGATGCCCGCCGTGGAATTCGCTTCACTGCTCCGTATCGCGCTGCCGGCGTCCCGTTCCTACCAGACGGTTGCGGGGTTCCTGCTCAGCCACTTCGGCAGGATACCCGAGGTCGGCAATCGCATTGAAGTGAACGGCTGGCGCTTCGAAGTCGTGGATCTCGATGGCCGACGAATCGACAAGGTATTCGCCGCCAGAATTGGTAATGCTCCGTCTGCCGGAGAAGGTGTGGGGACGGGTGCGGTCGCCAAATAAATCAATATTGAATCACCGACCGCACCCCGATCACCACGGCATTCTTGATCGGTTCGGTCGGCGAACGTGGGGCGGGCACGTTTCCGCCCGGATGAAAAATCAGGTGGGCGGTGGGATAGACGGTCCAGCCCGGCACGATCGATGCACCATAGGTGAATTCGAAAGAGAGCTCATAGTCGCGCAAGGGCATCCGCAGGCCCCTGAACAGGCGCATGTCGCGATCGAGCCCTCGCGCCCGGTCGGACATGTGCGCGTAAAGAAACGAAGCGCCGAAGGCATCTGCGGGCCGCGCCGGGATCATCCCGGCAAAGATGATGCCGGCGTCGAGATAGAAGTCGCTCAGGCTCCGGTCGGGCGGACTATATGCGGCACGGCCGAACAGCAGCACGCCGGAGTTCGCGTCGCCGCCCGGCGGACGATATAGTTGCTGGTCGAGCACTGCGTAGATCCCGTCATTGCCCTTGAGCCGGCGGGCGACCCCGGTGCTCAGCGGGCTCGCCAGGGAATTGCCGACGGTATCGAAGCGCAGGTCGTCGAAGGTGCCGAAGTGATGCCATCCGCCGAAGCGAATGCCGCCTGCCAGTGCCGTCGAATGGGGATCCTGATTGTAGCGGTATTGAAACTCGCTGATCACAAAGGGCGGATCGTTGACGCGAAAGTTCAGGCCGTAGCGGTTGCGCTCCTCTGGGTCGTTCAAACCGGGGCCGGCCGGATCTCCGTTCAGCACCGAAAGCAGGAACGTGGTTTGCGGCGTCGGGTCGACCTTGAGCCGAATGCCCGGGGTCGATAGCGGATAGGCCGCGCCTCCGCTTGGAATGTTGACCGCGGGGTTGGTCGGCCAGTCGCTGGTTATGAAGAAGCTGAAATACTGGCTGAACAGGAACTCGGTGTCGACCACGAGCTGGCCGGCGCGCAGGCTCGCCAAGCCGCCGATAAAGCTCTGTTGCAGCCACAATTCGGAAAGCCGGGTGGTCGGCAGCGCTTCGATATTGCTGATGGTGTTGAGGTTGCCGACCAGGTTGCGTCCCGGTCCGCCGTTGCCCTGGAGATGAAGGATGTTGCCGAACAGCTTCAGGCCGTTCCATCCCGCGAGCCTGCCGAAGTCTATTCCAATCAACGTCTCGAGCTTGCCATCGAAGACCGCGCCCTGCTTGATGCCGCCCCTCAGGTTGGCGAGCGCTTCGGTGGTGTACACAAATCCGAAGGTAACGCCGTGATCGGCAAGCCAGGCCCGGGTCCCGAAAGGATCGCCGTTGTACGGCAGGCTGCTGGCAATCGATTGCGTCGGTGCAACGCCGGTTTCGGGATTGAATTGAGCGAATGAACTGGAGGCGGCCAGAACTGCCGCGCCCGCGGCCAGAATCCCCCACGCTGTCCGGTACGCCAACCCGATCACAGGGCAAAATCCATATCTTGCAGGTCGAAATGACCCCGGTCCGCCGCGCCCTCGCGGCAATCGCGCCTGGCCGCTGGAAATGACATGAAATCCATCAGCCCCGCCCCGTTCGGATAGCCGGACCGCGCCAGAACACGAAGCAGCAACCCATTCTCGAACTTGTTGCGACTAGAGCGTTAGCCGATCAGGTTGCAAATATCCTGCGGCGGCGAAGTAGTTTG
>DAIMKE010000153.1:0-9412 GCA_036721875.1 Bradyrhizobium sp.
CCTCGCGATGGCGTGCACCAGCATGATCTGGGGCACCTTGTCGGACCGGTTCGGGCCGCTGCCGGTGGTGCTGTCAGGGTCGGTCGTGCTGGCGGCAAGCCTGGGATTATCGAGCCTCGCGACGTCGCTGCTCGCTTTCCAGTTCATGTTCGGACTGCTGGTCGGCGCCGCCACGGCAGCAATCTTCGCGCCGATGATGGCGTGCGTCACCGGCTGGTTCGACACCCATCGCAGCCTTGCGGTGTCGCTGGTTTCGGCCGGGATGGGCATGGCGCCGATGACCATGTCGCCGCTGGCGGCCTGGCTGGTCTCGAACCATGACTGGCGCACCTCGATGCAGATCGTGGCGCTGGTCGTCGGCGCGATCATGATCCCGGTCTCGCTGCTGGTGCGCCGGGCGCCGGCGCTCGAGAGCGGGCCATCCGTTCCGTCAGGGGAGGCGGGGCAGGCGGAAATGTCGCTGGCGCAGGCGCTGCGCTCGCCGCAATTCATCATCCTGCTGCTGACGAACTTTTTCTGCTGCGCCACGCATTCGGGCCCGATCATCCACACCGTGAGCTACGCCGTCAGTTGCGGCATTCCGCTGATTGCCGCGGTCACCATCTACAGCGTCGAGGGCCTGGCCGGAATGGGTGGGCGCATCGCCTTCGGCCTGCTCGGCGATCGCTTCGGCGCCAAGCGCGTGCTGGTGTTCGGCCTGCTGGCACAGGCGTTCGGCGCGCTCGGCTACGTCTTCGTGCGCGATCTCGCGGCGTTCTATGCGGTGGCTGCGCTGTTCGGCTTCATCTATGCCGGCACCATGCCGCTCTATGCC
The DNA here is from genome assembly GCA_036721875.1 of Bradyrhizobium sp. Lineage (GTDB taxonomy): Bacteria > Pseudomonadota > Alphaproteobacteria > Rhizobiales > Xanthobacteraceae > Bradyrhizobium. The sequence continues at coordinate 815 of DAIMKE010000153.1, forward strand.
GTGCTGGCGCGCGAAAATTTTCCGCTGCGGATGATGGGCACCGTGATCGGCGGCACCGCGATGGCCGGCAGCCTCGGCATGGCGATGGGCCCGCTCGCGGGAGGACTGATCTACGACACCTTCGCCAGCTACGCTTGGCTCTACATCGGCTCCTGGGTCATGGGCCTCGGTGCGTTCCTGATCATGATGACGTTCCGCCCGGTGCCGATGGGAAGGACTGCGGCGGCGCCGGCGTAACCCGCGCCGTCGTCATTCCGGGCATCTCTCCCCGCGCCTCTTGGCGCGAACCCGGAATCCATCTCACCATAGAACGTGCCGCCCGATGGATTCCGGGCTCGATGCTTCGCATCGCCCCGGAATGACGGAGCGCAATCTCACCTCCGCGAAATCTTCTCGAATCGCTTGACCAACCGCTCGCGCTTGAGGCGGGACAGCCGCTGGATCCAGAACAGGCCGTTGAGCTGGTCGATCTCATGCTGGTGGCAGACCGCGCGCAGACCCTGCGATTCCTCGGTCTGCATGTTGCCCTCGAGATCCTGATAATTAATTCGGACGCGCGCATGACGCTCGATGTCGTCATTGACCCCGGGCATCGAGACGCTGCCTTCCTGATGCATGATCATCTCGGGCGACGCCCAGACGATCTCCGGATTGACGTAGGTTCGCGCGCCGTTGACCGGGTCGAGGTCGAGCACGACGACCCGCAGGGAAATCCCGACATGCGGCGCGGTAATCCCGATCCCCGGCGCGGCATGCATGGTCTCCAGCAGGTCGGCAGCCAGTTCGCGCAACGCACCGTCGAACACCGTCACCGGCTGCGCCGGAAGGGCCAGCCGCGGATCGGGATAACGGACGATGGGGCGAATGGTCATCGGATCAACGTCAATGTCTTCGTTTGAGCCGGCTCGCTCGCAATCGCTGTAGACTGCTTCCGCCTTCGCTCGTTGAGCTACGGCGGACAAGTCGTGCCGCGCGCAACATCGGATATGCTTCTTCGCGTGCGACATATCAACCCGACGCGAAACCCATACTCCGAACCAGTTCTGAATTGTTCGGTTCGCTCGCAATGACGCCAACGGTTGTCATCGCCTATCTGGCAGGAACCCCAAACCACGATCACGAAGTCGTTAAACCAAACGGTTGACTATCCGGATCGCGCGACTATACTAAACCAAATGGTTGAACATCCAGCCCATCTCGACGCAATCTTTCATGCGCTTGCGGATCCGACGCGGCGGGCGATGCTTGGTCACCTGGCGGGCCGCGAGCTCACGATCGGGGAGCTGGCGACGCCGTTCCGCATGAGTTTCGCGGGGGCCTCGAAACATGTGCGGGTGCTGGAGAACGCAGGACTCGTCAACCGCAGGATCCGCGGCCGCACGCATCTCTGCCGCCTGGAGGCAGCGCGGCTGGCGGAAGCCGATGCATGGTTGCGGCGCTACGCGCGCTTCTGGAACGAAAATCTCGATGCGCTGGAGTCGCTGCTGCGTGCCGAGGACGAAGCGAAAGCAAGGAAGTTGCAGAAAAAGTGAAGGAGAGAACGATGGACGCAACGACAAGGGCCGACGCCTACGGCACGTTGATCGAACCCACGACGTTGAAGATCCAGCGGCTGCTGCCGGGGCCGATCGAGCGCGTCTGGGCCTATCTCACCGACAGCGAGTTGCGCCGCAAATGGCTGGCGGCCGGCGCGATGGAAATGAAGGTCGGGGCGCCCGTCGAACTGGTCTGGCGCAATGCCGAACTCAACGATCCGCCCGGCAAGCGGCCCGATGGCTTCTCCGAGGAGAACCGGATGCAGAGCCGCATCACCGAGCTCGAACCGATGCGCAGGCTTTCGATCGCCTGGAATGGCAGCGGCGACGTCACGTTCGAGCTGGAGGCCAAAGGCAAGGGCGTGCTGCTCACCGTGATTCATCGCCGACTGCCCGATCGCTCGACCATGCTCAAGGTCGGCGCCGGCTGGCACATGCATCTGGATGTGCTCGTCGCCCGTGCCAACGGCGAAGAGCCGGAGTCGTTCTGGGAAGGCTGGAGCCGGCTGCATAAAGAATACGACCAGCGGCTGCCTGCCTGAGGCGGTCGAAGCACACAACAAGCATCGCAAGAAAACAGGAGTTAGCCATGAAGACCAACGTCGTTTCGGCCAGGGAGTGGGAAGCCGCGCGCCAGCAGATGCTGGTCAAGGAGAAGGCCATGACGCGTGCGCGCGACGCGCTGGCCGCGGAGCGTCGGCGGATGCCGTGGATGGCCGTGGAGAAGAGTTACGTGTTCGACGGACCCGGCGGCAAGGCGAGCCTGCTCGACCTGTTCGACGGCCGCCGTCAGCTGATCGTCTACCGTGCATTCTACGAGCCCGGCGTGCTCGGCTGGCCCGATCATGCCTGCCGCGGCTGCTCGATGGTGGCCGACCAGGTCGCCCATGTCGCCCATCTCAATGCCCGCGACACCACGCTCGCCTTCGTCTCGCGCGCGCCGCAGGCGGATATCGCGCGGCTCAAGGCGCGCATGAATTGGCAGATGATCCCCTGGTACACCGTCACCGACAGTTTTGACGCTGACTTCGGCGTCGGCGAGTGGCACGGCACCAACGTGTTCATCCACGACGGCGGCAGGATCTACCGCAGCTACTTCATCAACAGTCGCGGCGACGAGCAGATGGGGGGCACCTGGAACTACCTCGACATCACGCCGCTCGGCAGGCAGGAAGTGTGGGAAGACTCGCCCGAGGGCTATCCGCAGACCCAGACCTACAAGTGGTGGAACTGGCACGACAGCTACGTCGAAGGTGCCGCACCGGACCAGCGATGGGTCGAGGTATCGGACGCCGGCGAGGCCGCGTTCCGGAAAGAGGCGGGCGCAAAGCCATGAGCCAGGCCTGCGCCGGCGGATCCCGCAGCGGTGCCACCCGCCGGAACGTGGACGCGCTCAGGGCGGCCGACGGGCTGGCTCTCGCGGCGTCGCCGACCTTCGCCATCATGGCACTGCTAAGCGGTGTCTTGCGCGGTGGCCCGGCGGAGACGTTCTGCTCGGCAGCGCAAGATGGGCCGTCTCTGAGCGGAATGGTTCCGATGTACCTGCTGATGAGCGCCTTTCATTTGGCGCCCTGGCTGAAGCTGATCTCCCGGCGGCGAAGCGCAGACTAGGTGGGAGTAGCGCCAGCCTTGGCTGGCGCCACGCGAATTGCCGATAACGGGCCGTTCCATCGCCGCTGCTTCGCGTGCGATTCCGTTGCGTCAGTCGATCAGATGTCGTGTTCCTCGCGCAGCGCACGGGCGGCTTTCTCGCCGATGATGACGCACGGCGCCATCGTGTTTCCCGTGGTGATCCGGGGCATCACCGACCCGTCGGCGATGCGGAGCCGATCGATGCCATAGACCTTGAGCTTGCTGTCGACCACGGACATCGCATCGCGTCCCATTTTCGCTGTGCATGTCTGATGCCAATAGGTCACCGCCGAGTCGCGCACGAAGTGCTCCATCTCGGCTGCGCCGAGATTTCCGGGCATCGACTCGCGCGCGACCAGCCGTTCGAAGGCGCGGGTATTGCCAAGCGCGCGGCAAACATCGACGCAGGCGATCGCCGTCTTCACGTCGTCAGGATGCGACAGCATGTTGGCTTCGATCCGCGGCGTCGCAAGCGGCGCGGCGTTTCGAAGCCTTACCCTGCCTCGGCTCTTCGGCAAGGCGAGGCCGGCGAACATCGTCCAACCGTGTGTCGGCGTGCCCCGGCCTGCCGTTTCGGGGCTCGGCACCGGAAACTCGACCTGGCAGAACAGCAGATCGGGGGTCTTGAGCGCGGAATCGGATTTCCAGTAGAGCGTCGCCGCGTTGCCGGTGTTGCGCGGCGCGATCGGCTCGCGATACTCCCAGATGCATCCGAACGACACGTGATCCTGCAGATTCTGACCGACGCCCGGGAGATGCTGGACCATCGGGATACCGAGCGGTCGAAGCTCGTTCTCATCGCCGATGCCGGAGCGCATCAGCAGCGCCGGCGTCTGGATCGCCCCCAGCGAGAGCACAACCTCCCGGTCAGCCTTGAACTGCAGCATCTGGCCGTCACGTAGCGCCTCGACGCCGACGGCCCGGCCGCGTTCGACCAGGATGCGGGTGACTTGTGTACCGGTCAGCAGAGTGAGATTGGGACGGTCGAGAAATGGATACGTGTAGGCGCGGAAGATGGAGTGGCGCCTGCCGTTACGGACCAGGATATCCGTGACAGCGCAGCCGCCTTCGCTCTCCATCATCTCCCCGTTCGGGCTTTCGAAGGTCGGAATGCCGACCTCTTTCGCGGCGCCAAGCATCGCCATCGCGGCTGGTCCGGGATTGGGCGACGGCTGCACGAAGACGGGGCCTCCGGTGCCGCGATGGCGCGGATCGGGCGCGCCTTGCCAGTTCTCGATCTCCCGGAAGATCTTCGAGACGGCGTCATAGCCCCAGGATTCATCGCCCGTTTCCCTGGCGAAGAAGTCCCAATCGCTGCGGTGGCCGCGCGCCCACAGCATCACGTTGATGCTCGACCCGCCGCCGAGAACCTTGCCCATCGACATCGGAAGCGCGCGGCCGTTCAGATGCGGGTTGGGCTCTGCAACGAAGCCCCAGTCGGTGGCGCTGCCGAGGTTGGCGGGCCACGCCGATGGCTCCATCACAGTCGGCACCTCGTCGCTGCCGCCGGCTTCGATCAGCAGGACCTGGACGGACGGATTCTGCGCGAGGCGGCGCGCAACCACCGAGCCGGCGCTGCCGGCTCCGCAGACAATGAAGTCGTAGCTGCTGCGGAGATTTTCGAGTAGCCGGCGCTGATTGGCGGCAACCCGGTTCGGGAATTCCGGAAGATCGGAGGCGAAAATGTCAGTCATGGAGACGCTCCAGGCGAGTGGCGGGTGCCGGACGAAATGCCCGGACAGACGCCGTTGGGGATGAGGAAAATCAGCGGCCAACAGGGGCAGGCGTGCTGTCCCAGTCAGGGATCGCGCCGCTGTCGCGAGCGAGGCTCGCTGGTCGATCCGCTCCGCTTGGGAACGGACGGCTGAGCGGATTGGGATGGGGGGCTTGGGCTACGTAACCGGCGGTTCCTCCGAGTGGTGGAAAGATGGAGAAAGACGGCCCGCATCCGCCATGCGGCGCGGAGCCATCGTATCAAATATATCATTTCTATTGAAATCATCAAATCTATCAAAATAGATTAGCTCCCCCTTGTCAATGGGGGGCAATCTGACGACATTGTGAGGTGTCGGAGGGGGCAGGCGCCCCATGCCGGGGTAGAGATGGAAGGTATGGACAAGGAAATTCTGACGACGGCGGAGGCTGCGAAGATCCTGGGCGTCTCGGTTCGCACCGCGCAGCTTCTGATCGAAGGCGGCTCGATCCCTTCATGGAAGACTCCGGGGGGCCATCGCCGGGTTTACCGCCGCGACGTTCTTGCGGTGATATCGGGCACCAGCCAGGCGCCGATATTTGCCTCCGCGCGGGTTATCCTGATCGCGCGTCCGGAACGGATGGCGGATTACGAAGCCGTTGTGGCGGGGGCGAGCTCCTGCACCGTCGACAGCTACACCGACTTCTACGCGGCAATGCTTGCGATAGGCTCGCGGTTGCCGGCTGCCGTCGTCATCGAGGCCGAACAATCAGACATCGGCGGATTGGCCGTCCTGGAGAGTCTTCGGTCAGATCCGGCGCTCGGGCGCACCAGAATCCTGGTGGTCGGCTCTTCGGCTGGGGAGCGTTGGAACGGCCCGGGCGGTCTCGATACCGGCATGACGCGGTATATCGACGGATTGCTCACATTGCGGGAGGCGGTCGAAGCCGCCGTTCGGGGCGGCACTGAGCAGACCGTTCCTTTCGAGACCCCGGCTTCCTTTCCCTTTCCGGCCAATGAGGGCCAGCGGCTTCTCGCTCTCGAGCGATCGGGGCTTGTGGATACGCCGCCTGAGGATTCCTTCGATCGCCTGACGTGGCTGGCGGCGCGCAGCCTGGAGGCTCCGGTCGCGCTGCTCACTTTGCTCACTCCAAGCCGGCAATGGTTCAAGTCGCATTATGGGCTCGAGATCGCCGAGACGCCGCGCAGCTGGGCGTTCTGCAATCACACGATTCTGCAGAAGGGGATCATGGTCGCCGAGAATCTCGCGATCGATGAGCGCTTCGCGGAGAATCCAGCCGTCATCGGCGAACTCGGATTTCGGTTCTATGCCGGGTGTCCGGTTGTCGATCCCGACGGCTTCACTTTGGGTTCACTCTGCGTAATCGACACCCGACCGCGCACGCTCGATGACACCCAGAAGCAGATCCTTGCCAATCTCGCCGCACTCGCCTCCGACGAAATCAAGCTGCGCGCCACGGACCGCCAATTGCGCTGGACTCTCGAGCACTCATCCGCCAAGGCGGAGAGGGGCATTCTCGGCGCGCTCGGCCACGGCGGATTCGTGGAGAATACAAAGAGCCGATAAGATCATGGTACGGGGAAAGCCGGACTGATTCCGGTGACTAACGAAAGCAGGAAGCAGATGGCACGCGTGCGCTGTATTACCGAAATGGGCATGGGCGTCGACGTTCACGGACGCGACGCCACCAAGGCTGCCAAGCGTGCAGTGTCAGACGCCATCCGCCACTCCAGTCTCGGCTTCTTCCGGATGCTGGGCAAAACCGCCAACGACATGTTCGTCGAGGTGACCGTCGCGGTGCCGGACCCGAGCGGGGTCGACACCGCGGCCGTAGCCAAAGAGTTGCCATACGGCACCGTAAACGTGACGGCGGTCAAGGGCGGGCTGGAAGTGCCTGCCGAGAGCGGAAGCGACTCCATCATCATCGCGAACGCCGCCGTGATCGTCAGTTTCGACGACGGCAAGACCGGATAGAACCTACCAGTGCCAATCAGGCCGGACGGCGACGTCTGCGCATTCAATCAGAAGACCTGGAGCACCTCATGACGACGAAGGACAGCAGCACCTATTGGAAGCGTGGCCGGGTCGAACTGCGCGCCGCCGGGTTCGATCCGGACCGCGCCGCGCAGACCAGCGCGGTGGTGACGATCGCCAGCGCCTACACCAACGCGCACCGCTGCAACAACCGCGTACGCACCATTGGCGATCTGCTGGTGGAGCTGCTGGCGGAGCGCGGCGGGCAGGGGCTCATCGTCGGCGCACCGGCGGTCTCGGATGCACTGACGCAGGGAACGCCGACGGCGGGCTACAGCCTTGCCTCCCGTGACGTCGTCGCCGATTGCTTCGAGATCGGCCACTACGCCCATCACGGCGATGCAATGATCGTGATCTCCGGCTGCGACAAGACCGGCGCCGCCGCGCTGATGCCGCTGGCGCGGACCAATGCCTTTGGACTGGTGCTCTATCCCGGCACCAGCACGCCGGGCAGCGTCTCGTTCGGGGCGTGGGCCGCCAAGGGCAACAACCTCACGATCCTGGATTATGCCGAAGCGCGTGCCGCCAATGAGTCCGGCCGGCTCTCCGGCGAGGAGCTGCTTGAAGTCGAGCGCAACGTGATGCCCGGCAGCGGCACCTGCGGTGCGATGTTCACGGCCAACACCATGAGCACGATTGCGGAATCCATCGGCATGATGCTGCCGCGCGGCGCCTCGCATCCCGCCGATTACAATGCGGGTAGCGATATTCATGCCGACGTCCGCGCGCAGGCGCGCGCCTCGGTCGATGCCCTGTACCGGCTCATGGAGGCGGGCATCCGGCCGCGCGACATCATGACCGAGCGCGCCTTCGAGAATGCGATCACGACCGTCTATGCGATGGGCGGCTCGACCAACATGTATCTGCATCTGCTCGCTGTTGCGCGCGAGGCGCAGGTGCCGATCACGATCGAGCGCATTCAGCAGATCGGCGAGCGCGTCCCGCTGCTCGCCGACCTGCAGCCGCACGGCCCGTTTGCGATGGGCAGCCTGCATGCGATCGGCGGCGTGCCTGTCGTGATGAAGGAACTGCTGCGCGCCGGATTGCTGCACGGCGACGTCATGACGGTGACCGGCAGGACGCTGGTGGAAAATCTGGCCGACGTTCCGACGCTGGAGCAGATGCCGCCGCAGGAGATCGTTTTTCCGGTGTCGAAACCGATCGCACCGGCGAACAATCACATCAGCGTCCTGAAGGGCAATCTCGCGCCGGAGAGCTGCCTGCTCAAGCTGTCGGGCAAGGCGCTTGAGAAGGGGCAATTCCGCGGCACCGCGCGTGTGTTCGAATCCGAGGCGGACACGATGGCCGCGATCCGCGCCGGCGAGATCGTGCCCGGCAACGTGATCGTGGTGCGCAATGTCGGACCGGTCGGCGGGCCCGGCATGCCCGAGATGGTGATGCTGACGATCCAGTTGCAGGGGCGGGGCCTCGGCGAGGACGTCGCCCTGATCACCGACGGCCGCTTCTCCGGCGTCTCGCACGGCATCCTGATCGGCCATGTCTCGCCGGAAGCCGCGCGCGGCGGCCCGATCGCCGCGGTGCGCGACGGCGACGTCATCGTGATCGACCCCGGCGCCCGCACCGTGACCCTCGATGTGCCCGCAGAAGAGATCACGCGCCGCATGGCCGACTGGCGCGCACCGGCCTCCATCGCCGCGGTGCGGCCGGGATCGGTGCATGAC
>DAIMKE010000154.1:0-4817 GCA_036721875.1 Bradyrhizobium sp.
CCGAGCCGTTGACGTTGGCGAAGCGGACGACGAAGTCGTTTACGCTGCTGATCGGGCTTTGGTCTGGCATGCTGTTCCCGCGTGAGTCATATCGATGAGGTACTTCTTCATGTCCCAGGCGCCGGTGGGGCAACGCTCGGCGCACAGCCCGCAATGCAGGCAGACGTCCTCGTCCTTCACCATGACGCGCCCGGTCTTGAGGCCGTCGGCGACATAGAGGGCCTGGTCGTGATGCGGCGAGGGCGCCTTCAGCCGCTGCCGCAAATCCTCTTCCTCGCCATTCTCGGTGAAGGTGATGCAGTCCATCGGACAGATGTCGACGCAGGCGTCGCATTCGATGCAGGCGGGCGCCGAGAATACGGTCTGCACGTCGCAGTTCAGGCAGCGCTGCGCCTCGCCGAGCGCGAGCTTGACGTCATAGCCGAGCTCGACCTCGGTGCGGATGTCCTTCAGCGCGATCACCTTGTCGCGGTGCGGCACCTTGTAGCGCCTGTCGCCGGAGATATCGTTGTCGTAGCTCCACTCGTGGATGCCCATCTTCTGCGAAGAAATGTGTACCTCGGGAAGCGGACGCTCGGCGATGTCCTCGCCCGAGATCATCTTGTGGATCGACAGCGCGGCATCGTGGCCATGCGCGACCGCCCAGATGATGTTCTTCGGGCCGAACGCCGCATCGCCGCCGAAGAACACCTTCGGGTTGGTCGAGACGAACGTCTTGGCGTCGACCTGCGGCATGTTCCACTTGTCGAACTCGATGCCGCAGTCGCGCTCGATCCAGGGAAACGCGTTCTCCTGGCCGACGGCGACCAGCACGTCGTCGCAGGGGATGGTCTGGTCGGGTTCGCCCGAGGGCACCAGGTTGCGGCGGCCCTTGGCGTCGTATTCGGCCTTCACCTTCTGGAAGGTGACGCCGATCAGCTTGCCGGCGACATGCTTGAACGCTACCGGCACCATGAAGTTGAGGATCGGGATATCCTCGTGAAGCGCGTCTTCCTTTTCCCAGGGGCTCGCCTTCATTTCCTCGAAGCCGGAGCGCACGATCACCTTGACGTCCTCGCCACCGAGGCGGCGGGCGGTGCGGCAGCAATCCATTGCGGTGTTGCCGCCGCCGAGCACGATGACGCGGCGGCCGATCTTCTCGACATGGCCGAACGAAACCGACGAAAGCCACTCGATGCCGATGTGGATGTTGGCGGCGGCTTCCTTGCGGCCGGGAATGTCGAGTTCACGGCCTCGCGGCGCGCCGGAGCCGATGAAGATCGCGTCGTAGTTTTCCCCGAGCAGCTTCTTCAGGCTGTCGATGCGATGACCGCCCTTGAAGTCGACGCCGAGGTTGAGGATGTAGTCGGTCTCCTCGTCGATCACTGAATCCGGCAGGCGGAATTTTGGAATCTGGCTCCGCATCATGCCGCCGGCCTTCGGATCGGCATCGAACACCGTGCAGTGATAGCCGAGCGGGGCGAGATCGCGCGCTACCGCCAGCGAAGCAGGACCGCCGCCGACCAGCGCGATACGCTTGCCGTTCTTCGCCAGCGGCTTCGGCATGCGGTGCTTGACGTCGTCCTTGAAGTCGGCGGCGACGCGCTTCAGGCGGCAGATCGCCACCGGCGTTTCCTCGACGCGGCCACGGCGGCATGCCGGCTCGCACGGACGATCGCAGGTGCGTCCCAGGATTCCGGGAAACACGTTCGATTTCCAGTTGATCATGTAGGCGTCGCTGTAACGCCCTTCTGCAATCAAGCGAATGTATTCGGGAACCGGCGTGTGAGCGGGGCAGGCCCATTGGCAATCGACCACTTTGTGAAAGTAGTCCGGCGCCGAGATGTCAGTCGGTTTCATTCCTACCTTGTCCACGCAATTTCAAGGAAAGCGCGGCCTTATCTTGCTTGAACGCTTACAGAGCGTTCTTGTGGTTTTTGAATTGCATCATACACTTATCTTATTAGAGCCATTCCAGACCTACAAAGGCAAATTTGCGCGATCTGCATCTTTCAACTGCATGGGCACGCGGCGTTATTGTTGCACGGTCGATGTGCAGTGCAGCATGTGCGGTGCAGCTTAAGGATCTTGACGCGTGTGAAGCGTTCGGCGCTCAGACCAGTCGCAAGATCGCTCCGGCCGCCGCCAGCAGGATGACCACGATCCATGGAGCGAATTTCCAGACCGTGAGCAGAAGGAAGCCCGTCAGGGCGACAGCGAAATCGCGCGGTGTCAGCACGGCGCTGATCCAGACCGGATTGTAGAACGCCGCGCCGAGGATGCCGACGACGGCCGCATTGGTGCCGCGCATCGCGGCCTGGGCGGCGGGACGCTGTCGCAGTGCGTCCCAATAGGGAAGCATGCCATAAACCAGCAGAAGTCCCGGCAGCGACAAGGCGACAAGCGCAATCGTTGCCCCGGCAAGACCGTTGGGAGGCGGCCCCGTGACGGCGCCGAGATAGGCTGCAAAGGTGAAGAGGGGGCCCGGCACCGCCTGCGCCATGCCGTAGCCGGCGAGGAAATCCGCATTGCTGACCCAGCCCGGAGTCACGACCTCCGCCTGCAACAGCGGCAGCACGACATGGCCGCCGCCGAACACCAATGCACCGGATCGGTAAAACGCGTCGAACAAGGCGAGGCCTTGCGAGCCGGTCTTCACAGCGATCAACGGCGTGATCACGAACAGCGCCGCAAAGACGACAAGCGCGACCGCGCCGTGCCGGTGAGATACCGAAAAGCCGAGATGGCCGGTAGGCCCCGGACCATTTCCCCGGCACAGCGCGAGCCCCGCAACAGCGCCAAGCAAGATGGCGCTGATCTGGCCGAACGATCCGCCGACAAAGACCACGATGGCAACGGCTGCCAGTGCGATGCCCGCCCGTTCGCGATCCGGCGTCAGGCTGCTTGCCATGCCCCAGATCGCCTGCGCGACGACCGCGACCGCCACGAGCTTCAGGCCATGCAGAATGCCTTCGGCCACAGGGCCGGTGAGCGCGGTCGCGCCCATTGCGAAGGCGAACAGGATGATGGCGGACGGCATGGTGAAGGCGAACCAGGCCGCCAGTCCGCCGAGCAGGCCATTGCCGCGCAGGATGCCGAGGGTGAAGCCGACCTGGCTGGACGCCGGCCCCGGCAGGAACTGGCAGAGCGCCACGACGTCCGCATAGCTGCTTTCGCTGAGCCATTTCCGTCGTTCGACAAACTCGGCCCTGAAGTAGCCGAGATGCGCGATCGGTCCGCCGAACGACGTCAGCCCCAGCCTGAGGAAGGCAAGGAAAACTTCAGCGACGTTGCCAGCCGGCTTCGGTTCATTCATGGCAACAGGGCTCGATCGTTCCGCGCTAACTGGCGATGTCGCTCTTGGCGATGTCCCACATCAGCCGGTAGACGCCGCTCGTGATCAGCAGCGGCTTGAACGCGGCGTTATTCGTCAGCCGTGCTGACGCAGCCGGCACCGCGCCGACGTCCGTGGCATCGATCAGCACAAACCAGTCGCCCGCGCCGGGATCGGCGGCGGCCGCATTGTCGGTGATCGGCTTCGAGAGCGCCGGGTCGCTCTCGATCAAATGCATGGAGATGATGCCGTCGAGGTTGGCCGGATCGAGCTGCTCGTGCAACGCGGCGCGCAACTTGTCTTCACCGCCTCCGGACGGGCGCAGCCTGGTAATCCCGAGCACCGCGCCTCGGCCGGTGCCGCGGCTGATCGTAATGCGAGCAACCGCGCGGATCATGTTCTGGAAGCGCGCAATGTTGGCCTTCGACCACGCCGTCTGGTTCGCCAGCGCGGTGCGGTAGGCCGGGCTGTCGAGCACCTCGAACGTCTCGGTGGAATAGAGGCTGAGATATTTCGGATTGCCCTCGTGCGCGACGTAGCGGCGGGCCTCGAGAAAGCCCGGAATTGCGACCCGCTCCTCGAGATGTTCGCGGTCGTACCAGCGATTGAATTCGGCTTCGTCGCTGGCGCCGATGTTCATCGACGTCAGCAGCATGCCTTTTCCCGCCATCGGCATTTTCTTGTTCCCTATTTGCTCGTTCTGGACGCCATATCGGCGATCGCCTTCATCACGGCGTCGCGGACGCCGTGATCGTACAGCGTGTGGCCGGCGCCTTCGACCATGCGGATCTCGGCCTCGCGCCACATGGCTGCAAGCGCGTGCGAGGTCGCGGGCGGACACAGCAGGTCGTAGCGGCCCTGCACGATGATACCGGGGAGGCCGTTGAGCCGGTTGGCGTCGCGCAGCAACTGGTTCGGCTGCATGAAGCAGTCATTGGCAAAGTAGTGCGCTTCCATGTAGGGCGTGGCCGGCGGGCTCCGCGAGGACGCAAGCGCTCCCTGATCGAAGCGCATGCGGTTCGGCACATGTTCGGAAAGAATGCGCTCGGTTTCGCCCCAGGCCCGCGCCGCAGGGATGTTCACGTCGGGATCGGGATCGAGGATGCGGCGGAAATAGGCCTCGATCGGCTGCGCGCGTTCGTCCTCGGGCAGCGCGCCGATGAAATCTTCGTAGAGACCGGGATAGAACCGCGGCAGCGTTTCGAGAAAGCCGTTCTTGATTTCGGTGATCGTGCCGAGGAAGGTCGCGCGCAGCACGATGCCGGTGACGCGATCCGGATGAGCCTGCGCATACGCCAGCGCCAGCGTCGCGCCCCAGGAGCCGCCGACGATCATCCAGCGCTCGAAGCCGAATTTCTCGCGAATCGCCTCCATGTCCGCGATCAGGTGCGGCAGCGTGTTGTCCTCGCGGCGGCCTTTGGGACGGCTGCGGCCGGCGCCGCGCTGGTCGAACAGCACGGCATGAAAACGCTCGGGATCGAACAGCCGGCGATGGTCCGGCTGG
>DAIMKE010000154.1:4854-9412 GCA_036721875.1 Bradyrhizobium sp.
TGCAGGTAGACCGCAGGCACGCCCCCGGCGCGGCCGATGCTTTCGACATAGATCTCGTGGCCGTCGCCGACCGCGAACTGCTCTGACGTCAGCGGTGCGAACGGATCGGCGCGTTTGGTGGATTTGCCGGCGTCGGCGTCAGGCGCCATGCTCGCCTTCCGTCTCCAGCGTGCCGCCGGCGAAATTGCGATAGAGGAAAAGGTCCTGGTGCGCGGCGGCTTCAAGTTCGGCCTGCTTGAAGATCTGCTCGTGCATCGGCGACAGCGTGCAGGCCGGATCGGTATTGCCGGCATCGCCGGTCAGCGCAAAGGCCTGGCAGCGGCAGCCGCCGAAGTCGATTTCCCGGAATTCGCAGCTCTTGCACGGCTCCTTCATCCAGCCGGTGCCGCGATAGCGGTTGAAGGCCTCGGAGTTCTGCCAGATCCAGGCGATCGAATGGTTGGAGCGCACGGATTCGAATTCGAGCCCGGTGATGCTTTCGGCGGCGTGGCAAGGCAGCACCTTGCCCGCGGGCGAGATGTTGAAGAACTGCCGGCCCCAGCCGCCCATGCATTTTTTTGGACGCAGCGCGTAATAGTCCGGCACCACATAGTCGATGGCGAGAACGCCCTTCAGCCGAACGGCTGCTTCCTCGACGATGCGGCTGGTCTCCTCGATCTGTTCGATCGTCGGCATCAACGCGGCGCGGTTCTTCAGGGCCCAGCCGTAATACTGGACGTTGGCGACTTCGAGCCTGTCGGCGTCGAGATCGACCGCCATTTGAATGATGTCAGCGAGCTGGTTCAGGTTCTGGCGGTGCATGACCGCGTTGACCGTCAGCGGCAGGTCGAGCTCGCGCGTCCATCTTGCGGCTTCGAGTTTTTTCTCGTGCGCGTTCTTCAGGCCGGCGACACGGTCGGCCACATGAGGCTCGGTGCCCTGGAAACTGATCTGCACATGGCAGAGCCCGGCATCGGCCAGCGCAGAAAGCTTTCCCCTGGTCAGCAGCACCGCCGACGTGATGAGATTGCTGTACAGCCCCACGTCGGTGGCATGCTGCACCAGTTCGACGAGATCCTTGCGCGCGGTGGGCTCGCCGCCGGAGAAATGGATCTGCAGCACGCCGATTTCGGCGAGCTCGGTGAGCACCTTTTTCCATTCATCGGTCGTGAGTTCGCTGCCGCCCCGATCCAACTCGATGGGATTCGAGCAATACGGGCATTGCAGCGGGCAGCGGTGCGTCAGTTCGGCAAGGACCGCGAGCGGAATGCCGAACGTCTCCGCCGTCGAACGCTGCGATTCCAGAACGGCTAGCCCGTCGCTGGGAACAGCGCTGGTCGCCTTGTTCTCGGCGAGTAGGTCGCTCATGGCGTCTTCTCCCGCGCTTCGGTCAGAAATCCCTTGTCGGCGAGATCCTGCAGCATGGCGACGACGTCGGTCGCAATCGCCTCGCGGGGGGCTGCGTATTTGACGGCGAGCAGATCGACCATCTCCGAAACGCTGCGGACTCCGTCGCAGAGCTGCAGCACCTCGACGGCGATTTCGTCGGGCGCCAGCACGCGCTCCGGCGCCAGGATCACCCAGACCTGCCGCGTTTCATCGAATTTCAGCCTGGCGTGCCGCGGCAATTTCGGCCGGCTCGTCTCGCTGACACTGATGTTTCGGCTCGCAGCCATCGATCACTAAACCCCTTTGGGCACGAACGCGCCCGGCGGTATGTGGCCCTCGACATAGGCATGATACAGCGCGTCGAGCTGAACCCATAGCACATTGGTCTTGAAGATCAGCGCGTTGCAGACCGCCTCGCGCTCCGCTTGCGTCTTCGCATGCGTCTTGACGTAGTCGAGCGCGAAATTGGCGTCGCGCGGGGCCTGCGTCAGGCGGCGGCTGAAATAGCTCATGATGTCGGGGTTGACGAAATCATAGTGCTGCAGCATCCCGGAGATGCGCTCCTCGTGCAGGTTCGGCGCGAACAGTTCGGTGAGCGAGGAGGCGATGGCCTCCAACGGCGTCTTGTCGCGGCAGAAATGCACGTAAGCCTCCACCGCAAACCGCGTCGCCGGCAGAATGCCCTCGGTCGATTCCACATAGGCGCTGTCGAGGCCCAATCCTTCGGTCAGCTTGAGCCAGCGTTCGATGCCGCCTTCGGAATTGATATCGCCGTCGTGATCCTCGATCCGGTGCCGCCATTCGACGCGGGTGGCGCGGTCGCGGAACCGCGAGATCACCATCGCGTCCTTGAGCGGGATCGTGCTCTGGTAATAATAGCGGTTCAGCGCCCAGGCCTGCACCTGGCCCTTGTTGAGCTTGCCGCCGTGCAGCAGGCGGTGAAACGGATGCAGATTGTGATAACGCGTCGCGCCGATATGGCGCAGCGTCGCTTCCAGCTCCTCGGCGCTGTTGAGCGCGATGCCCTTGCCGATCGAGAGTGCGGTCATTCCAGTCATGGCGGCGACGTTCACAGCGTGATCTCCGTTCCCTCGGCGGGGATGTGCCAGCCCGCCGCTTCGGCGATCCTGCGCTCATCCGAGCCGCGCAGCAGCGCCGGGTTGGAGTTGTTGATATGCAAGAACATCTTCTTGCCGATGTCGAGGCCGGCAAGGCTCTCGATCGCGCCCTGATCGCCCGACATCGAAATATGGCCCATGCTCTGTCCCGTCTTGGCGCCGAGCCCGGCTGCGATCAGTTCGTCGTCGCGCCAGACCGTGCCGTCGAAAAACACCAATGCGGCGCCCTTAAGCCGCGACTTCAGGTCGTCAGTCACGCGCGCGCAGGCGGCCAGGAAATAGAAATATTTGCCGCTCGACCGCTCGAGAATCCGCAAGCCCAGCGTATCGCCCGCGCCGTCGCCGCCCGCCGGATGCGCCTTCCCTTCGAGATACCATGCGCCTTTGCCCGGAACCGCGAAGGGGAGAACCTCGATGCCGGATGGCGAGCCGTCGGACAGGGTGGGTTCGAACGCCTTGTCCACCGCGATCGGCTGGCGCCTCACATTCTTTTCGTTCAGCACGTTAAAGATGCTGTTGGATTCCAGTATCGCAAGGACGCGCTGATGCGCATAGAGGGTGAACGGCGAGCCCTCGCGCATCGACAGCAAGCCGGCGACGGCGTCGATCTCGCCATTGGTCAGGATCACGCCCGCGATCGGGCTATGCCTCAACTGTCCTGCGGCGGGATGCAACTGCGGCGTCGCGATCAACTGCTGGCGCAGGTCGGGCGACGCGTTGACAAGATACCAGTGCTTGCCGTTGGCGCTGAACGCGATCGAGACCTGGGTGCTTTGCAGTTCGGGATGATCGCTTCGCGCTTTGCGGCACACCTCGCATCCGCAGTTCCACTGCGGAACGCCACCGCCTGCCGCGGCGCCCAGGACGACGACGCGAAGCATGATCCGTCTCCTGGAGCTTCAAAGCCTGAACGCAAAATAGACGCAAGGTGGACTTAGGCGCGGACATGTTCCCGCAATTGGGAACGTCTCAGGCCCGAGGTCCACCTGCGCAAGGTCGGAAGTGACGCTGCCGCTTACTTGCGGGTCGCGCACATATACATGTTGATTTCCATGCCGACCGGCACTTCGACGATCTTGGGTGCTTTCCAGGCCATTTCGCTCTCCCTTGATACCGGACGATATTCCGCCCATCGGGACTAAAGTACTTCGGATCGAAAAGTTCGCCAGTTAAATCTTTTGCCTTGGGCGACGGTATGTTTATGCTGCGTCGCGAAACGGTCTCACTGAATTGTGCGGGTTTACGCGGTCAAAACAACGTGGGATCAAGCATATCGCGGTTGTTCGCAACGGCCCGAATGGTGATTTTAGGTCCGGTGGAGCCTTGGCGGCTCCAACAAGCAACTGTGAAAATAATAGAGGGCCCGGGTTGCGGGCCTCCAGCCGAGGTTAGGTTTTCGTCGATGCCGCGATATTTCTTCAACACCCGTATCGGCGATGAGCTGATTTCCGATCCCGATGGTGAAGTTCTCAGGGATCCCGATCGCGCCTGGGAGATGGCACGCGCCATGATCCGGGAACTTCTCAAGACCGATGGCGCCGATGGTGCGCTGTTGAGTGCGACCATCGAGGTCACCGACGACGACGGCGAGATCGTGCTCGAGTTTCCGTTTGCCGAAGCGATCCTCGATGCCCCCGGGGGGCCGATCACGCGGCACTGACGCTGCGCGCTCAGCGTATTCCTGTCGGCAGATTCCGCCTGGCGGTTCCGATCGGGAGCTAAATGTCGGACACTGTGAATATGGAATGCCGCCGGCGCAGGCTTCATGCTGGGGGCGCGCAGAGATCGGCTTCCGTGAGGGGAGAAAACCCATGAGCCGTTCGTCGACGCCGCGCAGCGTGTTGCTGGCCGGCGCAGTCTTCAGTGCGCTTGCGTTGACCGCCGCTGCCCAGCAGCCCGCTGCGCCGCCCGCCGCAGGTTCGGCGCCTGCGGCCGCGCCTGCGCTTCCGCCGGGATCTCCGCTGATCGGGCGGCCCGAAGGTAACGAGGCCGCCGCCAAGCTCGCCCCGATCGCGCCGCCGCCGTCTCCAACTGCGCCGGACAAACTGCCCACGGCGAAGCTGAAGGTTCCG
>DAIMKE010000155.1:0-9411 GCA_036721875.1 Bradyrhizobium sp.
AGGATGCCAGCCACTTCCGCGTCGCTGGCGACGTTGTCGATCCAGCGTCGATCGCGCATGGCATTGCCGAACGCCTCCAGCGAACTCTCGGTATTGGAGCCGGTCATCGCGCCGATGCGCGCAAAGGCCCAGTTGGCCGCGGCGCCGTAGTTCAGCACGCGACCCTTGTCGGCCTGCCGCCGATACCAGGATGCGACCGGCAACACGCCCGCCTCGAGGTCGAGCGTCGTCGTCACCCCGTCGAACGCCTGCATGCGATCGGCCGGGATCGACTGGCCATGCGAATGCAAATCGATGAAGCCGGGAGCGACCACAAGCCCCGTCGCATCGATCACCCGCTCGGCGCCGCCGAGCCCCGTGCCGACAGCAGCGATCCTGCCATCCACGACCGCCACGTCACCGATCCCATCCATCCCGCTCGCCGGATCCACCACCCGGCCACCGGAGATCACCAAGCCACTCATATCGTCATTCCCCACGCAAGAACTTCAGGCCCGGCAAAGCAAGCCGCGGGCCACATAAAGCTGTCTCGATTGCCATAGAGGCAGATTTTCGGACCGGCGACCAATGCTGATTCATCAAAACAACCCCATGCAAAGTAGCCGGCGGCCGCCGGCGTCAGACACAGCCATTTGACACGTCGGGCAAATCAGGGGCACTATTTCACCATTCCGCAATGCTCCATGCGCCGTCGCCTCGCAATAGCGGGCGTCGCTACGATTGCGGCTCAAATCCTCACCCACCCTTCAAACTGCACCGGCTCGCCGCGGCGAACGATCGCCCGCGTGGAGCCGAACCGCGCGCGCGGCAAGCGCGCGTTCATCAGGGAATCTCGACATGGACACTGCTCCGCACCTCGCTATGCCAACCACGATCGCTGCAACCGACGAAGCCAAACCTTCAGCACTCCCGCGGATAAAGCTGCTGTCGCACGGCTTCTCCATCGATCATCCCGATCAGGAGCTCGGCGAACAGCTGATGGCGAACGCGCTGGGGGTCACCGATCGCGACGCGATGGATGGCATTCTCCGGCAACTGGTCAGGGCGAGCGTGAGCGGCGAACGTCCCGACGAGGTCAATCTCTCCTTCATGATTTCGATGGTGAAGAGCATTCGCCCACGGGATTCCGTCGAGGCCATGCTGGTGGCGCAGATGGTTTCGGTTCATGTGATGGCGATGCGATGTGCGCAGCACCTCGCGAATGCCGAAGACATCGCCCGGCACGACAGCGCCGCGCGCGCATTGGCCAGGCTCGCCCGCACGTTTCCCGCCCAGATCGACGCACTCAACCGCTACCGCAGCAATGGCGAGCCCGCCATCACGGTGCAGAACGTGTCGGTAGGCGACGGCGGCAAGGCGATCGTCGGCAACGTCACGCAGCATGCGAGCGTGATCGTTTCCGACAAGAACCCTACATCCGCGGCGCGGAAGGCGCCGAAGGCCGCGGCCTGCAGGCGACGGCGCGCTCCCACTGATCCCAAGCGAGCAGCAGAGGCATGAACGATCACATCAGAAATACCGGTCCGGCGAGCCCACGTTCTTCCCGCCAGAACACGTCCGACTCATACGCGGCCTGAGCGCGTGTCTCAGCCTCTTCCCGCAGGATGCGCGAGAGGTTTGTGCCGACGGCAATGCAGCGATTACATGTCCACGGACATCGACAGCAGATACGTCCGCGGTGCTCCCAGGAAGAACGTTCCGAAGGAAGCCACGCTGGACCAGTAATTCTCACCGGTCACGTTCTGGACGTTGGCGCGGAAGATCGTCTTCCTGCCGTTGATCGCCGTCGTGTAGCGGGCGCCGAGATCGAGCCGCGTCCAATCCGGGATCGGCTGCTTGTTCGCCGCATCGACGAACTGCCTGCCCGTGTAGATCACGGCCCCATTCAAGGTGAGCCCCCTCATCCACGGGAGATCCCACTCGGCTCCGATATTGGCCTGTACGTTCGGAACGCCGATTGGCGTGTTGCCTACGTTTGCCGCGATGGCGGTCTTGGTCAGGGTGCCATCCAGCAG
The DNA here is from genome assembly GCA_036721875.1 of Bradyrhizobium sp. Classification (GTDB taxonomy): domain Bacteria; phylum Pseudomonadota; class Alphaproteobacteria; order Rhizobiales; family Xanthobacteraceae; genus Bradyrhizobium. The sequence goes on from DAIMKE010000155.1 coordinate 2,016, forward strand.
CGAAACGCCTCCGAGGACGCGAACATCGGGCATGAGTTCGCCGAACACGTTGAACTCGAGCCCGCGCACCTGCGTTTCGGCAGTCGCCGAGAATCGACCGGCCAATATCTCGCCGCTCGGCTTCGATATCTCGAAGGCACTGAAGGTGGTTGCGAACTTGCCGAGGTCCACCTTGATGCCGGCTTCATACTGCTTGGCGATGTAGGGCGCGAGTACTTCACCTGGATTGGAAACATTCGGCTGATTTGGCGCTATATCGCCCTTGCTCAGACCTTCAATGTAGTTCGCATACAGGGAGACGTTGTCCATGGGGCGGACGACGAGGCCGACCACCGGGGTGGTCGCGCTCTTGTCGTAGGAATTCAGCAGCGTTCCGACATTGGCGACATAATTGGTCGCCTCCACGCCCTGATGGCGCACACCCAACGTCAACAGGATACGCTCATCGAGCACGGACATGGTGTCGGCAATCGAGAGCGCTGTGAGGTTACTTTCCGAGAGTCGGGGGCGTCCGGGGATTTCGTTTGCGAACTGAGTTGGGGCGATCGTCGGACTATAGATGTTCGATGCAACCGGAGTGCCGTTGGCGGTCCGCCGGAACAATTCGTCGTGATAGACCGAGCCCTGGAAGGTGACGGCATGACGAACGAACCCGGTATCGAACCGGGCGCGGACGCCTCCGTCATATGTGTGCCGATCGATGCTGAGCCCGAAGAATCCCGGCGTCGAGGTGGTGTTGCCGAGTGCATTGGTGATCGTCGGGAGTCCGAAGAAGCGTTCGACGTTGGTCCGCGATCCGCCGACGTCGGCGAACAGCGTAACCTGATCGGTTACATCGTATTCGTTGCGCCACAGGACCGATTGGTCGTTGATGCGCGACCATTCCCAAGGTTGCGTCACGTTCAGCCGGCCGTCCGGCGCCTTTGGCACCGGCAAGCCTGCAGCCATAAGGAACGGACGAGACGGAGCATCAAATCGATCGGTCTGGGCGAGCAAATAGAGCCACGACCTGTACCGTTCGCCCTGATAGTCGAGGGCCAGCGCACCGACGCCCGTCGTCTCGGACTGGCGGTCAATGGGCGTATCGCCACCGCGCAGGCTGCCGCTGGCGCGCACGCCCCATTGCCTGCTTTCGCCGTAGCGCCTCGCGACGTCCCAGTGACCGCCGAATCGCGAGGTTGAACCGTAACTCGCGGTGAGGCGGGTCAAGTCCTCGCCCGCACGCTTGGGCACGACATTGATGACGCCGCCGACGCCGCCATTGGGCGCGATGCCCGAGAGCGCGGCCGAGGGCCCCTTGAGCACCTCGATGCGCTCGACGTAATCCGTGAAGATGCGGTAGCTCGGGGCTATTCCGTAGAGCCCCTCGAAGGCGAACTCACCATTGTTGCCTTCGTTGATCGGGAAGCCGCGAATGTTGAACGAATCGACGATACCGCCTGTCGGGTGGGTACTGCGCACGGAGGGATCCAGGATCAAGGCATCCGCACCCGTTGCCGCCTGCTGATCCCGGATGAACTTGTCCGTGTAGCTCGTCACGTTGAACGGTGACGTCATCGTGCTGGTGTTTCCGAGCATCCCCAGCCGCGCGCCTTGAGCGACCTGGCCGCCCGCGAAGGCGGGCACGACGCCCGGCTGCGACGGCTGCGGTTGCGCCGCGGCAGGTTCGGGTTGCGGAGTGCCAGACGCCGTGGTCCGCCGCGAAGCTGACCGGACCCGAGCGTCGCTTCGTTTGGCTGGCGCGCGTCTGAGCGACTGCTGCGCCGGAGCATCGACAGTAACGGGTGGGAGAGAGTTGCTACCCTGCGAAGTTTGGGATCGAGCGGGCAATTCGAACCACGCCAACAACGCCACACCACCCAGCAGCGTCGCTCCAAATCGAGCTACCACCCCAACCCCACCTGCACGTCGCATTTCCAGAAAGTCCCCATCAACAGCACGTCACCCAACGCGAGATGGCGCCCACGCCACACCCCGCAAGATCACGGGATCGATGATCCCGCTCTCCGCGTCCGGCCGACACTTATCGTCTTGTGAATCAATTCCCCCCGCAGAGTCCGCGCTGGTTGTCTGTGCCTTATAGGCAAAGTCCGGTCGCCAGCGATCTGCACCGTCTCCTTAGGGAGACGCCATGGTGACCGCAACGCAAATGCATGCACTACGACTTAGAATATCTCGATCCATCGGCGACTCGAATCCGTTGATGCTGTGTTTGGAAAATTCCGAAAGTACTTTGGAAGATTTCCAAATCAGTGCTGCCACCGCAGGCTCCGGGTGACGGCGCGATTCCGCTGATGCCAAGCGGGAAGCAACAGGCATGAGCGATCACATCAGAAACACCGGCCCGATGCTGGCGAGCCCGCGTTGTGGCGCCAAAACACGTTGCGGCGGCGCGTGCCGCTCGCCGACGGTGCACGGCAGGAAGCGCTGCCGCATGCATGGCGGCGCACACGGGTCCGGCGCGCCGAGGGCAAACCGGAACGCGCGCAAGCATGGGATGTTCAGCAGGGGTGCGCTCGCCGAGCGACGGCAGATTCAGATGTTGTTGGGTGAAGCGCGGAAGCTGCTGGAAGAGATGAAGTGATCGGATTTCGCACAAAAGCTGGCTTGGCAGGTTCTCCTCAATCGTGTATGGTTACATGTAACCGTCAAGGAAATTTGTCATGGCGTCGGCATCGAAGCCAAGGTCTATCCGGGCGAAGCCTTCCCGGGTGAAGGTTCGGGAGCATCGCGAAAGGCTGCGCAGGCAAGGAATGCGTCCGATCCAAATTTGGGTCCCGGACGTAAGCGCGCCAGCGTTCCGGTCGGCTGCGCACCGTCAGTCGCTCGCCGTCGCCGCCAGCTCTCATGGCCGCGACGATCAGGCGTTCGTCGATGCGATCTCTGCATTCAATGATGACGCGGATGGAGATGAATGAAGCGCGGCGACATCTGGACCGTCGCCGGCGGTAAGCACTATGCGGGCAAAGCAAGGCCCGTCGTCATCGTTCAGGACGACAGTTTCGACGCGACGGCTTCCATCACGATCTGCGCGTTCACGACGGACGAGACGAATGCACCGCTTTTCCGGTTTCCTGTTACGCCGAATGAGCGCAATGGGTTGCGCGCGCCCTGCCGTCTCATGGTGGACAAGATAACCACCGTTCCGAAATCCAAGATCGGGACGCGCATCGGGCGCCTGGACGATGAAGATGTCTTGCGCCTCAATCAGGCATTGATAGTGTTCCTTGGACTGGCAACATCTTCAAGACGCAAACAGCGATGAATCAGGTGACCGTCAAACGGCGAGCCTTCTTCGCTCGCACTGGCAACCTGCTCTCGACTGAAAACCCGACATTCAGCGCCCGCATGATGGTGGCAATCGTTTCAAACCGCGGCTTGGCACCCGGTGCCAGCGTCTTGTAGAGGCTTTCCCGACCGAGACCGGACGCCTTTGCGACCTCCGCGATGCCGCGCGCCTTGGCCACATCGCCCAGCGCCTTGAGCAATACGCCGGGGTTTTCGTCGCGGGCTGCGAGCGAAAGATATTCCGAAATCGCTTCCTCACTATCGAGATAGTCTGCGACCTCGAATGGTGCGCAAGTACAGCGGACTGCGCGCCGATGTGCGGGAGGTGTCGGTCGAACGCGCATCAGCATTCTCGGGATGTTCTCAGGGACCGCTTTCTCGCCCCCCATCGTCGGCGCGATGCGCAGGATTGTCGCCCATTCCGCCGGCACCGGGCCGCCACTATGACCCCACGATTTCGCCACACGCATCGTGTTGTTCGCCCGCACGACCCTTCCCGTCAGGCTGGCCTTCGGAACATGGACATGGGCGGTGATTTCATTGGCCGCTGGCGTGCGGGTAGCGGCAGGAGAACGGCACGGCAAGCGAACCCCGGACAGTACGGCGCGAAGGTGCTTGCCTGCGGCCCATTGCTGCTCTCGTGTGTCATCGTCGCCGGCATGGCGACGCAAACGGCATGGGCGGAAATAGCCGCGCCGGCCGCGACACGCGTCGCTGATAACGAAAAAGAGCAGGATGAACCTGGCGCCGCGCAGGCATCCCGCACGCAGAAGCCGGAACCCGGAACAGTCCCGCGGCAGCCTGAGGTGCAGAAGCCAGCACCTGAGGTGCAGAAGCAAGCGCCGGAAGCTGCCGTTCAAATGCCGGAAGCACGGAAATCGAGCCCCGACGCCAAGGATCTAGCCAGGGATTTGGCTGTACCACCGCTCGTCCTGCCGGGCGATCTGGCGAGGAAGATCGGCCAGAAGATCTGGCTGAATGAAACAGGTGGAAGACGTGATGCGATCACGTCATGGAGTGCGAACGAGGATTTCGCTTCCTTAGGCATCGGTCATTTCATCTGGTTTCCTGTCGGCAAATGGCTGCCTTTCGAGGAGAGCTTTCCGGCCGTGCTCGAATTCATGCGCAGGAAGAACGTGCGTTTGCCCGCCTGGCTGGACCAGACGCAAATTCCGGCCAACCCGTGGACGAGCCGGGCCGAGTTCAGGAAGAACGCCAACTCACAGCAGATGAAGGAGTTGAGGCAGTTTCTGCTCGACACCGTGGAGGAGCAGACGCAATTCATGGTGGCGCGGGCGCAAGGTGCGATGGAGAAGATCCTCAAGACGACGCCCGACGGCACCGAGCGCGAACATATCGTCATCCAGTTCACGCGCGTCATTCGCGCCTCCGAGAATTTTTATCCGCTGATCGACTACATCAACTTCAAGGGCGAGGGCACCAACCCGAACGAAGCCGCCATGAACCGGGAAACCGGGCGGCGGCAGGGTTGGGGCCTCAAGCAGGTGCTGCTCAGGATGAACGGCGTGACGGGCGATCCGAAGGCCGTGCGCGCCGAATTCGCCGATGCGGCGCAGTTCGTCCTGCAGCAGCGGATTCGCAACATTCCGTCCAACCGCGTCTTCGAGGCCGGCTGGCTGCGCCGCATCGCGACCTACCGCCGCCCGGTCGCGGATCCGGACTCGAGCCCGAAACGGGCTCCGAGGAAATCGCTGCGCGTGACGGCGGCGCAATAGGTTTCCCAGGAAGGGAGATTACGAGATTACGGTGCGCTCAACTGAGCGTGAGAGTTTATGAGCGTGAGAGTTTATGCACCGCAGTAAATCTCTCGACTATTGGCGCTTCGCCGCTCGCGGAGCAGGTTATCATATTGAGCCGGGTCGTGGCGTTCCAGGCGATCGAGTGCGTCATTCGCCGCCTCGACAGCGGAGGCGCCAACCTGCTTCTTCACCACGCTGCAATGCGCTGAGCTACGTCGCCGGACCACGGCCACCGAAACATCCACTACGGATCAAGGCCCAAGTTTTTTTTCGTCACAGGATTACTCCTGTCTCTGTCTACGCGATCAACCGCTGCACCAGCGCCGACTCACTCGAGTAGGTCAGAAGCGCCTCGTGGGTCGCCCGGGTAACCCCAACATACGTCAGTCGGACACACTCCTCGATCGCCTCGCCATGGCGGCCGAGCAAGCCCAACCCTGCAATAGCGACGCACGGAAACTCGAGCCCTTTCGCGGTGTGCATGCTCAACAACCGCACGGCTACACGCTTCGTCGAAACTCTGTTCCTGTTGTTCTTGGCCATATCGATCGGCACGCCGTGCTTGATTAGTATCTGCGCGACCTTTTCCCCGATCCAGTGCTCCGGATAGAGGCAAGCCATCTGCGGCCACTCGTAGCCCGCCTTTTTCCGCCCGAGAAACCACTCGGCGACGCAGTGAGCTTCTGCGTCGATGCTCACACACTGCCGCACGTCCGGCACCAGTCCCTGCCGACCCGCATCTTCGGGCAACAGGATGGGGTGCTCATCATCGGCCGTCGTGCCCGGAGCGCCGATCACGTCCGAAGCGAAGCGCTTCGCGAAGGCAACGATTTGCGCCGTGTTGCGGTAATTGACTTTCAGTACGGTCGTCCTGCCCTTCGCTTCAATTCCGAGCTGTTTCCACACCGGTCGCTCACGTCCCTTGTAGATGGCCTGTATGTCGTCGTAGACGACCATCAGCGCCTTCGTGCGCGGGTTCACCATCTTGGCCGCAAGCGCGAGCCATTGCGGCTCGAAGTCGTGTGCCTCGTCGATCAGGACCGCGTCGTACTGTTCCGCCGGGATATGCCCCTGATCGACAGCTTTCACGACCTCTGAGACGCTCGCAGCCAGTCGCTTTGCGTATTCCGGATACTCTCGCTCGGACGGTGCGGGAATCCCATAAGTCCGCAGCATGCGGTAACACCAACCATGAAAGGTGAGGACCTGAACACGGTGCTCCATGCCCCGGTTCTGCATGGTATCTTCAAGTCGCCCGGCGATGCCATTGGCGTAGCACAGGATGAGCACCGGCCTTGTCGCCGAACGCGCCAGATGTTCGGCGCGAAAGGCGAGGATCAGCGTCTTGCCAGATCCAGCGACGCCGCGAATAATTCGATGCCCCTCTCCCAGGCTGCGCGCGATCTGCTCCTGATGCATGTCCATCACTGCAAGCGTCCGGTCGGATGGATCGTGCACCATCGGTTCGTCCAGAGGCAGGGCAATCTGTCGTATGCGGATTTCGGGAAAGAGCAGCGCACGCAGCCGATCGAACTGCGGCATCGACAGCGGCTCTCCGATACGCGGATGAACCATGCGCCATAATCTGGACCGGAATTCCTCAGGAGCCACGCCCTCCGTCATTTCATCCTTGAACACACAGAGATGCTCGGCGAACACGTCCTTGAGATCGGTCTGATCGAACTGCCTGCGCGTAATATTCGTGAATACGGCCCCGAAACCGAACGGAAGAATGGGGCGGCCCATGAAGCGATGGCCGGCAGGGAACAGCAATTGCCCATCCCGCTCCACGGCGCGCAAGACCTCGAACGCATACTTGCGAGCCTGCTCCAGGGGATTGGTCTCCCGCACGATACCGCGGCTCGTCAGCAGTTCGACGCTGGTTTTGTCGGCTGAGACGATCGACTCCAGGCGCCAGTCCTTCACCTCGAGCACGAGCAGGCCGTTCGCCGGGTGAATGATGATGAAGTCCGGATGCCGGCTGCGAGGGCCCACCGGAAGGTTATGCCAAACGACCGCGTTCTCTTCGAGGAAGTCCTTGAGGCGCTCCGCGAGCCGCAGCTCGCCGCGGGTGTCGAAGCGCGCGAAACCCAGGCTGGGGATCAGTATTGCCATGTAGCGGCCGAGAGGCTGACAGCCAGCTCAGAGCTTAACGCGACCTCAACACGCCTTGGACCAATGCTCACGGGCCTGCCCCTTCGCAAATCGAGCGTTCTCCCGGCAACTTTTTCAGGAAGACCAATTCGGGCCGGGGCGACTTCAACACCCGTGCGACGGCGCTTCTGAAGCTGCTTGGCGCGCCATTCAGAACAAAACTACGAACTCATATACAATTGAAATTACTATGT
>DAIMKE010000156.1:0-9379 GCA_036721875.1 Bradyrhizobium sp.
GGTGCATTCGAGCCGCTACGAAGACGGTGAGAACTGGACCGGCAAGCGCGCCATCGTCATCGGCACCGGCAACAGCGGCCACGACATCGCGCAGGATCTGCATTCCAGCGGCGCCCACGTCACCATGTTCCAGCGCTCGTCCACGCTGGTGGTCAGCATCGAGCCCTCGGCGCAACTGGTCTACGCGCCCTACAATGAGGGCACGCTCGAGGATAACGACCTGATCGCGACCTCGATGCCGCTGCAACTCGCGCGCAAGAGCCATAGGCTGACCGGCGAGAAATCGAAGGCGCTGGACCAGGAACTGCTCGATGGCCTGGCGCGCGCCGGCTTCAAGCTCGATTACGGCGAGGACAATACCGGCTGGCAGTTCAAATACCTCACCCGCGGCGGCGGCTACTATTTTAACGTCGGCTGCTCCGACCTGATCGTCAAAGGTGATATCGCGCTGAAGCAGTTTGCCGAACTCGACACGTTCACGGCCGACGGCGCGAAGATGAAAGACGGCCAGACCGTTGCGGCCGACCTCGTCGTGCTCGCGACCGGCTACAAGCGCCAGGAGGAACTGGTGCGCAAGCTATTCGGCGAGGCTGTCGAACAACGCGTCGGCACGATCTGGGGATTTGGCGAGGAGCAGGAACTGCGCAACATGTACACCCGCACCGGGCAGCCCGGCCTCTGGCTGATCGCCGGCGGCCTCGCGCAATGCCGGATCGGGTCGAAGCATCTGGCACTGCAGATCAAGGCGATCGAGGAAGGGCTGCTGCCGCGCGATGTGGGGCCACGGGCTACTCTCTCATAGACCAACACAGTCATTCCGGGGCGCATCGAAGATGCGAACTATGGTGCGCAATTGCGCACCTGAGAATCTCGAGATTCCGGGTTCATGCTTCGCATGCCTCGGAATGACGAACGCTAGAAGGAGACTTACACATGCCGGCTATTCTCGGCTCGGGCGAACACCGTTACCGCGTGGCGGAGAATTTTGCGAAGCTGCCTGACGGCTGGAGCCTGACAGACGCCGCGTCGGTCGCTGTCGACAGCAAGGACCGCATCTACGTCTTCAACCGCGGCGACCACCCGATGGTCGTATTCGACCGCGAGGGCAATTTCCTCCGGAGCTGGGGCGAAGGTCTGTTCAACCGCGCGCACGGCCTGCATATCGACGCCGACGACAATCTCTATTGCACCGATGACGGCGACCACACCGTGCGGAAGTGCACGACCGACGGCAAGGTGCTGCTGACGATCGGCATCCCGAACAAGCCGGCGCCGTTCATGAGCGGCGAGCCGTTTCACCGCTGCACCCATACCGCGCTGTCGCCGCAGGGCGAGATCTACGTCTCGGACGGCTACGGCAATGCCTGCGTCCACAAATATTCGCCGGACGGAAAGCTCCTCAAGACCTGGGGCGAGCCCGGCACCGATCCCGGACAGTTCAACATCGTCCACAACATCGCCACCGACGCCGACGGCTGGGTCTATGTCGCCGACCGCGAGAACCACCGCGTGCAGGTGTTCGACGGCAACGGCAGATACGAGACGCAGTGGAACAATCTGCACCGGCCCTGCGCGCTGTGTCGCTGCGGCGGCAAGCAGGCCAATTTCATCATCGGCGAACTCGGCCCCGGGCTTGCGGTCAACCGCAAGGTGCCCAATCTCGGCCCGCGGCTCTCGATCGTCGATGCCAAGGGCAATCGCATCGCAAGGCTCGGTGGCGAGAGCGGCCCCGGGGTGGAGGCCGGCAAATTCCTCGCCCCGCACGGCATCGCGATGGATTCCAGGGGCGATATCTATCTCGGCGAGGTCGGCGTCACCGACTGGAAGACCAGCTTTCCGGACACGCCGATGCCGCCGGAGGTCGCGGTGAGCCGCTGCCTGCAGAAGCTGGAGAAAATCTAGCACCGAATCGCCAAGCCAGCCGCCCCATCACGATCGATTGACCGCTCGTGCCGGGTTGGCGGAGCCGGGAACTGGGCTAATTCCATGTGTATGACCCGCGGTTCCCCTGCTGGATAAGCCCCGGAACGCTCTTCACAATCCCGTCACGCTGCCTGTAGTATGCAGGGCGCATGCTGCTTCGCAGCTAACATGGGGGTCAGGAGCGTTACTTGAACGCACATGTCTCGCAGGGCGGTTGGCCGGTACTGGTGCTGAACGCGGATTTCCGGCCGCTGAGTTACTACCCGCTGTCTCTCTGGTCGTGGCAGGACGCGATCAAGGCGGTGTTTCTCGATCGCGTCAACATCGTCGAGCACTACGACCGCGCGGTGCACAGCCCGACGTTCGAGATGCAGTTGCCGAGCGTGGTGTCGCTCAAGTCGTTCGTCAAGCCGACCACGCATCCCGCCTTCACCCGGTTCAACGTCTTCCTGCGCGATCGCTTCGTCTGCCAGTATTGCCACGCGCATGACGACCTCACCTTCGATCACATCATCCCCCGCAGCAAGGGCGGCCAGACCACCTGGGAGAACGTCGTCGCAGCATGCTCGCCGTGCAATCTGCGCAAGGGCAATCTGACGCCGCAGCAGGCACGGATGTTTCCGAGGCAACACCCGTTCGCGCCGACGGTGCACCAGCTCCACCGCAACGGGCGATTGTTTCCGCCGAACTATCTGCACGATAGCTGGCTGGATTATTTGTACTGGGACACCGAGCTCGATCCGTAGGTGCGGACGCGGTTTGTTTGCCAATCGTCCGGCAATATGTCCCCGTCCGCTGGTTCTCTCGAACCAGCGCTTCCAATTTTATTCTCGCATTAGCGGGCAGCCATGCAAGACGCGAGAACCGATGCGGACTCTCGGGGACTAGTTCCTGAGAATACACAATCAAATTCTCCTCAACTGATCAGATCGCTTACGTTGACGCACGCAGTGCTCTACGGGCTCGGCGTGACGATCGGCGCCGGAATCTACGTGCTTGTGGGAGCGGCGGCCGGACGGAGCGGCATGCACGCGCCGTTGGCGTTTATTGCCGCCGCGATCGTCATGGGGATGACCGCAGCGTCGTTTGCCGAGCTGGGTACCAGAATGCCGGTTGCGGCGAGCGAGGCGGCATACGTCCAGGCGGCGTTCCATCGGAAATGGCTCAGCGGTGCGGTGGGATTGCTCGTCGTGGGAGCTGCTGCCATTTCCGGCGCCACCATCACGGTAGGGAGCGCCGGATACCTCGGCGTATTCATTCCGCTTCCGGCGTCCTACATCATCGCTGCCGTCGTGGTTACGATGGGCGCCATCGCGTGCCTCTCTGCCGTGCAGTCAATCAGCTTTGCGGGATTGATGACGGTGATCGAAATCGGCGGACTGCTGCTCATCGTCGCGGCAGCCCTCTTCGACAGCGGCCCCCTGATCTCGCGATTGCCGGAGCTGTTGCCTGCCGTCGGCGATCTGACGGCCTGGACCGGCGTCGCGCAGACCACCCTGCTCGCGGTATTCGCGTTCATCGGCTTCGAGCATCTCGTGAACATTTCCGAGGAGATGAAGAATCCGCGACGCACGTTGCCCTGGGCTCTCTTCATCACGCTTGCGGTGACCGCGGTTCTCTATGCCCTGGTGGCCTGGATCGCGGTTATCGCGGTGCCGCCGGCGGAACTGGCGAAATCGTCGGCCCCTCTGGCGTTGGTCTTTCAGCGCCTGACCGGCCTTCCCCTGCACGTGTTGAGCGCCATCGCAATCGTCGCGACCGTGAATGGAATCATCGTTCATATGATCATGATCGGACGCGTGCTCTATGGGCTCGCCGATCAGGGAAATCTTCCTTCCTTCCTCGCGAAGGTCAATCGCAGGAGCGGCGCTCCGGTCGTCGCGACCACCTTTGGGGTTGCGGCCATCCTGATACTGGCTCTCGGCGTTCCCTTGACGGGACTGGCCGAATGGACGTCGCGACTGACGCTTGGAATCTTCGCCTTCGTAAATCTGGCTCTCATACGCATCAAAGCCATGGAAGCAACGCCCCCATCGGGCGCATTCCTCGTGCCGATGTGGGTCCCGGTGGCGGGATCGGCGACAAGCGCCTCGTTGATCCTCGTTGACCTCCACGTGTAGGTTCGGCTGGCGCTCAATGGGTGCCTTCAGATCATCCACCTGCTGCCTGGAAGTGTCGTCGCTCGGTTAGCTATCCTCCGCGGGACGGGCGACGGCATCAAAGCGACGGCAAGCTGTCCCTTCACTCCACCTCCCAATTCTGTCACGATGGTTTCGAGGCGCCTGCCTCAGAAGCACAAGAGCGACATCAACGCCCTAACGGAAACGCCCCATGCTCATTCCCATTGCCGACGTGCCGCGCTGGTATGCCGAACGCAAGCCCGCCGACACGATCGCAGTCAGCCATGGCGCCGAGGCCATCACCTGGGAGCAGCTGGAGCGCAACGCCAACCGCCGCGCGCGGGCGTTTGCGGCCAAGGGCGTCAAGCCCGGCGATTTCGTCGCCATCGGCCTGCCGAACAGCAATTTGTTTTTCGAGACCACGTTCGCGGTGTGGAAATGCGGCGCGACGCCGACGTCGCTGACATGGCGGCTGCCACGCGGCGAAGCGGCAGCCGTGCTCGACATCCTCAAGCCGTCGCTGGTAGTCGGTGGCCAGCCCGACTGGAATGCGCCGAATTCGCTGCCCGCCGATTTCGTTCCCGAGGGCATGTCGGACGAACCGTTGACCAATCCTGTTTCGCGCTACTGGAAGGCCATGACCTCCGGCGGCTCGACCGGGCGACCCAAAGTGATCCTCGATCACCGGCCCGCCGTGGTCGACACCGCGGGACCCGCGGCGCTCGGCATGCCGCTCGGCTCTTCCCTGCTCAATCCGGGCCCGCTGTACCACAACGCTCCCTTCATCGTTTCGCACACGGCACTGTTCCACGGTGGACGCGTCACCGGCCTGGTCAAGTTCGACGCCGAGGAATGCTTGCGCCTGATCGAGGCCAGCCGGGTGCAGTGGTCAACTTCGTGCCCACCATGATGCACCGGATCTGGGCGCTGCCCGACGAGGTGCGCAATCGCTACGATCTGTCTAGCCTGCAGATCGTGTTTCACATGGCAGCGCCGATGCCGCCCTGGCTGAAGGAGAAATGGATCGAGTGGCTGGGGCCTGAACGCATCTATGAACTCTATGGCGGCACCGAAGCCCAGGGCGCCACGATCATATCGGGCGTGGAATGGCTCGAGCACCCCGGCTCGGTCGGCAAGATCGGCGAGACCTCGCGCCTGCGCATCATCGGCGAGGACGGCAACGAGGTCCCGACCGGCGAGACCGGCGAGATCTATTTCCTGCCCAATGACGGCGCCGGTTCCACCTATCACTATCTCGGCGCCAATCCGAAGCGCCGCCCCGACGGCTGGGAATCGCTCGGCGACATCGGCAGGCTCGATGCCGAGGGCTATCTCTACCTCGGCGACCGGCTGGCCGACATGATCCTGCGCGGCGGCGCCAACATCTATCCGGCCGAGGTCGAGGCCGCGGTGACCGAACATCCGGACGTGCGCTCCTGCGTGGTCGTCGGCCTGCCCGATCCGGAGTTTGGACAGCGCGTGCATGCCATCCTCGAACTCGACGACAGCACCGATGCACAGTCTACAGCCGACGGCATGGCCGCGTTCCTGGCTGATCGGCTCAGCCGCTACAAGCATCCGGAAAGTTTCGAGGTCACGAGCGTCGGCTTGCGCGACGATTCCGGCAAGGTCCGCCGCACGCTGTTGCGCGACGAGCGCGCAGGCTGGCTGAAGGAGGACCGTTCATTCCGGATATTGCCGTCGCGGGCACGCGTGAAGGTGGAATAATGCCAGCGCGGGCCATTGCGCCGCCGTTTCGTCCCACCGCACGTGAATGTGCCCTCATATGAGGCTCTTGAGAGCTCCTGTTGCGAGACACTTTCCCGAGGACCGTTTGCAGCATAGATTGTCGCAAAGTCCCGCGTTTGCGCACGCCGGTGTGCCAGGAGATCATCCATGCCCTCGTTGACCGAATGGAGAGTGCCACCGGCGAACCAGCCGCGCGCCAACGATTACAGTTTCGACCTTGATCGCACGCTGCTGTCGGTGGTCGGGCTGCACTCCATCATTCCGCCCGATGCGTTCAGCGCAGAGACGCTCGGCACCGAACGCGCCGGCAATGGCGTGGTGATCGACCGCGGGCTGGTGCTGACCATCGGCTATCTCATCACCGAGGCCGAAGCGGTCTGGCTGCATCGAGGCGACGGCAGTGTCGTACAAGGCCATGCGCTCGGCTTCGACTTTGAATCCGGCTTCGGCCTGGTGCAGGCGCTGGGCGACCTCGATATCGAGCCGCTGCAGCTTGGATCATCGGCGGCCGCGAAAGTCGGCGACCGCGTGGTGGTCGGCGGCGCCGGCGGGCGCACGCGATCGGTCGCGAGCCAGATCGCCGCCAAGCAGGAATTCGCAGGCTACTGGGAATATCTGCTGGATGAAGCGATCTTCACCCATCCCGCGCACCCGAACTGGGGCGGCACCGGACTGATCTCGAACCGCGGCGAACTGATCGGCATCGGCTCGCTGCAGCTCGAACGCGAGCGCGACGGCAAGGCCGAGCACGTCAACATGATCGTGCCGATCGACCTGTTGAAGCCGGTACTCGACGACATCAGGAAATTCGGCCGCGTCAACAAGCCGGCGCGGCCCTGGCTCGGCATGTACACCACCGAAATCGACAATCGCCTGGTCGTGGTCGGCATCGCCAGCAAGGGGCCGGCGGCCCGCGCCGAACTCAAGACCGGCGATGTCATTCTCGCCGTCAACGGCGACAAGGTAACGAGCCAGGTCGGATTCTACCGGAAGCTATGGTCGCTCGGAACCGCCGGCGTCGATGTGCCGCTCACGGTCTACCACGAAGGCGTCACCTTTGACGTGGTACTTAGCTCGATCGATCGCGCCAGGCTGTTGAAGGCGCCGCAGCTACATTGAAAGCAGAGAGCATCACATGAGCGAGGCCGTGGTGGACGACATCGTCGCCGTGTTGCCACCATTGTTGCAGTCGCTGGAAGCCCTCGGCTTCGTCGCGCGCTACCTCAACCCGCCGGATTTCGACCGGGTGATGGCGCGGATCGGACAGCCGGATGAAGCCTTGCGCGCCGAGCGGCCGCGGCTCGAGCAATGGTCCGAGCAATTCGCCGGCATCAAGACGCCGCTGGAAGCGGCGAGCGACGCCGCGCTTGCCGCATTCGAAGCCCTGCGTGTCGTACAACGCGGCGAAGGCGAGTTCGTCAGCCTGTTTCGCGGCTTGCGCTACGCGTCGCGCGCCCAGGAAGCGCTCTATGCGCTGACGGGGAGATTGCCGCCGGTGAACCGGTTCTTCATCGATCCCGAGTTGCGCGACGACGCCGATCTCACGGCACGGCTGGCGGCGCCGGCCAACGCCAATACCGGCGTCTTTCACGACCACAACGAGCCCGGCAGCCGCGGCGGCTTCTCGGTCTACGTGCCGGAATACTACACGGCGGACCGCGCGTGGCCGCTGGTGATGGCGCTGCACGGCGGCAGCGGCAATGGCCGCGGCTTCCTGTGGAGCTGGCTGCGCGATGCCCGCAGCCGCGGCGCCATCCTGATCGCGCCGACGGCGACCGGCAACACCTGGGCGTTGATGGGCGAGGATACCGACACACCGAACCTCGAGCGCATCCTCGATGCAGTTCGATCGCGCTGGAACGTCGATCCGGCGCGGATGCTGCTGACCGGCATGAGCGACGGCGGCACCTTCTGCTACGTCACCGGCCTCGACGGCGCTTCGCCGTTTACCCACCTTGCGCCTGTTGCGGCGACCTTTCATCCGCTGATGGCGGAAATGGCGGATGCCGCGCGCCTGCAAGGCCTTCCGGTGTTCATGACTCACGGCAAGCTCGACTGGATGTTTCCGGTGCAGACTGCGCGGCAAACGCAGGCCACGCTGTCCGCAGCCGGCGCCGATGTGACCTACCGCGAGATCGACGACCTCAGCCACACCTATCCGCGCGAGATCAATGCGGAGCTGCTGCGGTGGCTGAACGGCGCATGAACGACCGCTCCTTGGATGCGCCGCATGGCCGCGGAACCATCACTCCGGGCCGACGTTATCGCCCGTCACCGGAGGTTCGCCATGCAGACTATTTTCGGAATGATCCTGGGCGCACTGCTGCTCGCGGGCGGCGTCTACGTCTATGACTCCATGCAGACGTCGTCGGTCGCCAGGGGCGATGTCGCGAGCACCAATCGCACCATCGTGAACTGGGATGTCGCCAAGGCCGATTGGGACGCGCTGCGCGACCGCGCGCACAAGGACTGGGTCCGCATCTCGTCGAAGTAACGACGCTTCATCATGAACAAGGCGCCGTCGCGAAACCCGCGGCGGCGCCTTTGTGTCGGGCAATGAATCCCCGGCTCACTTCATCTTGGCCTTGCGGGCGTCGGCGATGACCTGCTCGAACTCCTTCATGCTGAGCACGCCGGGGACGCGATACTTGCCGACGATGAAGGCCGGGGTGCCATTGAAACCAAAGGCCTCGGCCTGCTCGTTGTTTCGCTTGAGAATGGCGTCGATGTCCTTGGCGCGGCCGGCGAGGTCGCGCTTCAACCGGTCCATGTCGACCCCGGCAGCCGCAAGCAGTTCGTTGACGCGCGGCTCGGTCAGACGCGAACTGACTCCCATCATGGCGTCATGGGCCGGGAGGTACTTGTCCTGGAATTTCGCCGCCAGCGCGGTCCGCGCCGCCGTGACCGACACCGGCCCGAGGATCGGCCAGTCCTTCATCACCAGCCTCACCTTGCCGTCGTCCTGCACGACCTGACGCAGCTCGGGCTCGAGCTTGCGGCAATAGGGACAATTGTAGTCGGACCATTCGACGATCGTGATGTTGCCGTCGGGATTGCCTGCGACCGGGGTATCGGGATCGCGCAGCACCTTGGCTTCGGTCAGCACCTCGTCATCCCCGGTCGCCGCGCGCGCAAGTTTGATCCCGCTCGCTGCGACGGCGCCCGCTCCGATCAACGTCAGCGCCGCACGCCGGGTCGGCACCAGGCGGCTCTTGTTCCCAAATTCGGTCATATCTCGTCCCGTTTCGGCCCCATCACCGCAGATACGGCTCAGGACCAGGAATTGTTACAGACATATAGAGTGTCGCGGCAGCGATGTCATCGCACCAGCAGCGTGACTGCCAACGGGCCCTTGCTCGCCGTCTCGACACCGTCATTGCGCAGCGCGCCCGCGCGCGACGGCTTCGCCGATCAATTGACAGAGCAGGATGAGGCCGAGACTCGCAAGCATGGCCATCGCATCAATGGATGCGTTGGCACGCTTGTCAATCGCCGCTATGCGGCGGGCGGGCGCGGCACGTCCGAGGCCGCAATGCGGGGCAGCATCGCCATCAAGGTTCCGGTCATGGCCGCAATCAGCGTGGTCT
>DAIMKE010000157.1:0-9368 GCA_036721875.1 Bradyrhizobium sp.
CTCATCCGGCGGCGTGTCGCGGTCTTCGGGCTCGTTGGGTGCGGTGATCATCGCAGCGTCTGATACAGCCGGTACAACAGCCGCGCCCTCGGCTCGATCGAGGAGATGTACATCTGCTCGTAATGCGTATGCGCGCCCTTTCCGTCGACGCCGAGTCCGTCGAGCGTTGCGGTGTGGGGCGCGGTGAAGTTGCCATCGGAGCCGCCGCCGGTCGACATATCCTCGAGGTCGAAGCCGATTTCGGCGGCGATCGTCCTGGCGTGCTCGTAGAGCGCGGCGCCGGCATTGCTTTTTTCATAGGGCGGTCGGTTCAATTCGCCGACCACCTTGACGCTGACGCCCTCGGTGCGGGATTTCAGGTTGAGGATTTTCGGAAACAGTTCGTCGGCGTCCGATATCGTCGGCACACGCATGTCCACTTCGGCATAGGCCTCCTCCGCAATCACGTTCGGCCGTGTGCCGCCGCGCACGACGCCAACATTCACGGAGATACCGCGCGAAAAATCGTTCATCGCCTCCAGCGTCTGGATGACGTTGCCCAGTTCGCGAATGGCGCTGCGGCCATCCTCCGGCTTGGTGCCGGCGTGCGAAGGCACGCCCTTGATGAAGACCTCGAAGCGGGCGACACCCTTGCGCCCGGTGACGATCTTGCCGCCGTCGCGCGCCGGTTCGGTGACCAGCACATATTTCGCCTTGCGTCCCTCGCTCTCGATCAGCGCGCGCGAGGTCGGGCTGCCGATTTCCTCGTCGGAGACGTAAAGCTGGGTTATGCCGAGCGGCGGCCGCGCCGCCACGGCGCACACCTGCCGGAACGCGTGGAAGGCGAGATAGGCGCCGCCCTTCATGTCGCAGATGCCGGGGCCGAAGGCGCTGTCGCCGTCGATGCGGAACGGCAGCCGCTCGATGAATCCCATCGGATGGACCGTATCGAGATGGCTCAGCACCAAAATCCCCGGCGCGTCCTGTCCCCATGACGAGCGCATGACGAGGTGGTCGCCGCAGCCCGAATGCCCGGCGATCCGCTCCACCGTCGCCGGCAGGTCGCGATATTCAGTCGTCACGAGGTCGGCGAGCCTGTTGACCTGGTCGGGCGCTTCCGTCGGGGTTTCGATCTCGACCCAACGGCGGATGCCGTCGAGGATGGCGCTCGAATCGAAGGGGTTGGTCGTTTTCGGCATGCTTTCTCGAATCCGGTGTGACGCCATTTCGGGCGCGCGTCACCCTTATCCGAGTTCGGCCTGGATGGCGCGCACCTTCAGGTGCGCGATCGCGCACCGGGGCATGACGGCATATTCCAGATCGCGGGATATCTCAAACCGGTAAGGTGAAAAATCAGCGCGGGTCGGGGCCGTCGCGCGATGCGATCTGCTCGACCAACTCGACGATGGAGCGGCGCATTTTGGCGTCGCCGATGCGTGTGAACGCGCGCGTCAGCGCCAGGCCCTCGGAAGTCGCGAGGAAATCCGAAACGTAGGCCGGTGATGCGCCTTCGCCGAAGCTATCACCGTTCACCATGCCGCTCGGCCCGCCGTCGAACAGAAACGACACCGGCACCTGCAAAATCTCGGAGATCTGCTGCAGGCGGCTGGCGCCTACGCGGTTGGTCCCCTTCTCGTATTTCTGAACCTGCTGGAAAGTCAGTCCCAGCGCTTCCCCCAGTTTTTCCTGGCTCATGCCGAGCATGATGCGGCGCATGCGCACGCGGCTGCCGACATATTTATCGACCGGGTTGGGGGCTTTGGTAGACATCTGCGTCACTCCTGGGGATTGCGCGCCGGGGTGAGGCAAAGTGAGATAGGCAATGCCTCAGGCGCCGGTACCGTCAAATCCTGCGCGGAGGATCGGGTAGCGTTTCGTACGATACGAGCATTGCCAACTAACTGGTTGTTGATTTGTGCTTGCAACCGCAGAAAGCGAATCGTAGCCCATCTGTCAACTGGTGGAACCACGAATGCCGCCGTCTTTATGGCAACAAGTTTGGAAGTGTTCCAAATTTACTTGGGTCGCTTAACGAAGCGGCGTCGGATGACGAATAACAAGGCGACGGCGATCGTTATAGCTGCCGGAATATCGCCCAGCCGTGCGTAAATTGTCGGCGAGATCGCAGCCGGCAGGCTGGCATCCAATACGCCTTCAATGCCAAGACCAAGCCGGGCGACGATCCGCCCCGAGGGATCGATGACCGCGGAGATGCCGGTGTTGGCGGCGCGAACCACCGGCAAACCTTCCTCAATAGCACGCAGGCGGTCCTGCTGCAGGTGCTGGTAGGGGCCGGTCGAATTGCCGAACCAGCCGTCATTTGTGACATTTATGATCCAGCCGGGGCGATCGTCGCCGGCTCCAATAATTCCTGGAAAAATCGCCTCGTAGCAAATCAGGGGTAACGCGCTGGGCGCATTCGGAATTTCCATCGCGCGGCGGCGCTGGCCCGGGATGAAGCCGCCGTGAACCTTGGTGAGCTGGACGAAGCCCAGCCTTTCCATGAAGCCCTGAAACGGCAGGTACTCGCCGAACGGCACCAGATGCAGCTTGTCATAGACCGACAGCACTCCACCGTCATGGTCGATCACATATATCGAGTTGTAGGCGCGGGTGATCCGAGTGCCGGGCGGCAGGTCGGGGGCGCGCACCGAGCCTGTGATCAGCACGGTGCCCCTTGGCAGCAGTTCGGCGATCTGCGCCATCGCGTCGGCTTCGCGCGTCAGGAAAAACGGGAATGCCGATTCCGGCCAGATCAGGATCTGCGCGTCGCTCACGCCGGTGGATTGCGGTCCCGAGGCGCGGTCGGAGAGAGCAAGGTATTTCTTCATCACCTGCGCTTTGGCGCCGTAGTTGAATTTGACGTCCTGCTGCAGGTTGGGCTGCATGATACGCAGCTTGACCTTCGTCATTGCCGTCGGCTGCTGGGACAGCCTGACGGTGCCATAAATTCCCATCGCCGCGAGCAGCAGGAGCGCGGTGACCGGCGCGATCCAGGGTTTTCGTCCGCGCGAGCTTCCGTCGATCAGGACCGCCGGGCTCGCGAAGATCGCGACCGCCAGGAACGTCATGCCCCACAGCCCGATCAGCGAGGCGGTCTGCGCCAGCGCCAGCGGCTCCGACAGCGCGTAGCCGAAGGCATTCCACGGGAATCCCGTCAGCAGATGGCCGCGCAACCATTCGCTGATCGTCAGGCCGACCGCCAGTGCCAGCACGCGCGAGGCGTCGCGCGTCCAGATCAGGCGCGCCAGCGCGAAGCCTGCTGCGGGGAATAAAGCGAGATAGGCCGGCAGGCCCAGCACCGCAAACGGCATCAGCCAGGCAAATGTCGGCGCATCGACCAGGAAGGCGTTGCCGATCCAGTAGAGCCCCGGCACGAAATAGCCGAGCCCGAACCAGAAGCCGGACAGTGCGGCCGCGGGCGCGCCCCGCCATTTTCCGGCCGCTGCGCCGTCGATCAGCCAGACCACGACCGGAAAGGTCAAGAACAGCACCGGCCACGCATTGAACGGTGCCATCGAGAACGACGACAGCCCGCCCGCCGCCAGCGCGATGGCCGCGCGCTTCCATCCCCAGGCGAGAATGATCGAAAGGCCGGCGGCGCGGAGCTTGCTGGCTGATTTCACCGCGGGTCGGCCCCATCGCCGGTGGTCGGCGGCGCATTGTCGTTGGCCTGCGGCACGCCGGCATCGGGCGCGATCTCGCGGCGGCTTCGCTGCGGGCGTGCCACGGGACGTTCCTTGCGAACGCCGATACGCAGGCGCTTGACCCGACGCGGATCGGCGTCGAGCACCTCGATCTCGAAATTCCCCGGACCTGCAATGACCTCGCCGCGCACCGGCAGGCGGCCGACCTGCGCCACCAGATAGCCGCCCAGCGTCTCGACTTCCTCGCCGGCCTCGCCGGTGACGAATTCCTCGCCGATCATGGAGCGGGCATCCTCGAGGCTCGCGCGGGCATCCGCGATGAACGAGCCGTCGGCCTGGCGTACGATTGAAGGCGGCTCGTCGCTGTCATGCTCGTCGTCGATCTCACCGACGATCTGTTCGACGATGTCCTCGATCGACACCAGCCCGTCGGTGCCGCCATATTCGTCGACCACCAGTGCCAGATGGATGCGCGAGGCCTGCATCTGCGCCAGCAGATCGATCGCGCGCATCGACGGCGGCACATACAGCAGCTTGCGGATGATGTTGGCATCCGCCAGCGGCAGCGCGAGATCGACGGCACGGAGGTCGAGGCCGGCCGGGAAAGGCTTCTTGCGCTTCGGCTTGGTCGTATCTCCCACGCGTGCCTTCGCCGTCATGAACGCCAGCAGGTCGCGGATATGAACGATGCCTACGGGGTCGTCGAGGGTTTCGTCGTAGACCACGAGACGCGAATGCGCAGCGCTCTCGAACAGGCTCATCAGTTCGCCGAGCGGAATGTCGCGCTTGACCGCAACGATATCGGCGCGATGCACCATCACGTCGGCGATGCGCCGCTCGTGCAGGCCGAGAATGTTGCGCAGCATGGTGCGCTCGATGGCGGAGAAGCCGACATCTTCCGGCGTCGAGGTATCGAGCACGACCTGAAGATCGGCGCGGACCGATCCCGCCTTCCAGCCGAACAAAGTGCGGATAGCCCGCATCAGCCAGTTTTCGGCGGCCGGGCGCAGCACCTCGCCTTCCTGCACCACTACCGGCAGGTTGGACGTATCGCGCGTGTTGTCCTGCTTGGGGTCGGAGTCCGGCATTGTCAGTCCATCCGTTCCCGGTCAGCGTAAGGATCGGGAATGCCGAGATGCGCGAGGATCTCCTGTTCGAGACCCTCCATCGCCTCGGCGTCGCCGTCGTTCTCGTGGTCGTACCCGATCAAATGCAGGAACCCGTGGACCGCAAGATGGCTGAGGTGATGGTCGAACGGTTTTTGTTCGTCGTCGGCCTCCTGCCGCGTGGTCTGGTAGGCGATGGCGATGTCGCCGAGCATCCGCGGCATGTCGGAGGGCGTGGCGGTGCCGGTCGGCTGCAGCGCCGGGAACGACAATACGTTGGTCGGCTTGTCGATGCCGCGCCAGTTGCCGTTGAGCGTGCGAATCCCGGAATCATCGGTCAGCATCACTGCCAGTTCGGCGTCGCCGACATCGGCGCCGGCAATTTCGGCCGCGGCGTTGATGGCGCGATGGATCACCGCCTCGGCATCCGGCTCGGTCTGCCAGCAATCGGCGACAACGAGAACTTCGGTCAGGGGCGGGGCGGACGACACGAGCTTTCCAGGTCCTGGCGTTCCAGGGCTTTGAGTTGCGGGGATTTGCATTCCAGTGTTCGGGTTGCGGCCGCGGCCTGCACACGGCAGGTCCGCAGCCGAAGCTTTTGCTTTCAAGGTCTGGCGGTTGCCGGCTTCTGCGGCAATCCCTCGTAGGCGGCCACGATCCGCGCTACCAGTTCATGGCGGATGACGTCTTCGGCGGTGAACTTCACCTGTGCGATGCCCTCGACGCCGTCGAGCAGCTTGACGGCTTCGGCAAGTCCCGAGGCCTGTCCGGGCGGCAGGTCGACCTGCGAAGGATCGCCGGTAATGATCATGCGGCTGTTTTCGCCCAATCGCGTCAGGAACATCTTCATCTGCATCGACGTCGTGTTCTGGGCTTCGTCCAGAATGACCACGGCATTGGTGAGCGTCCGGCCGCGCATGAACGCCAGCGGCGCGATCTCGATTTCGCCGGCCTGCAGCGCGCGCTCGACGATGCGCGAATCCATCAGATCGTACAGCGCGTCGTAGATCGGCCGCAGATATGGATCGACCTTCTCGCGGAGGTCGCCGGGCAGGAAGCCGAGCCGCTCGCCGGCTTCGACCGCGGGCCGCGACAGGATGATGCGATCGACTTCCTTGCGCTCGAACAATTGCGCAGCATGGGCGACCGCCAGCCAGGTCTTGCCGGTGCCGGCGGGGCCGACGCCGAACACGAGTTCGTGGCGCTTCAGCGCACGGATGTAGGAATCCTGCGCGGCCGTGCGTGCCCGCACCGGGCGCTTGCGCAGGTTGATGGTCTCGAACGCGGTCTTGGCGGTCTTGGCGTCGAACTCGAACAGCGAGCCCTGCGCGATCACGGCGCGGATCGCGCCCTCGACTTCGCCCTGCGAGAGATCGTGGCCCTCCAGCGCCTGTGCATAGAGCGTCTCCAGCACGCGACGTGCGGCATCGCAGCCGTCGCGAGAGCCCGCGATGGTGATGTGGTTGCCGCGCGAGTCGACGACGACGCCGAGCCGCCGCTCGACCAGTGCGAGATTCTGGCCGTAGGGGCCGACCAGCGCAGAAGCCGCGCGGTTGTCGTCGAAGTCGATGACGACCTGGGTCTCGGGCGGAATTTGCATGTCGCGGTCAAATTTGCGGCTGGGAGCAAGTGAAGGTGAATCCGATGCGCTTTTTGGCAAGGGTTCAGGCTCCCATGGTCTTTTGAGAGGAACGGTTCAATGGAGACGGTTCAATCGCGGGCGACGGAACGGATGGCATCCGCGCCGAGCTGGGCGCGAGTTCGCCGAGCAGGCTGTAGCGCTCAAGGCTGTCGATCGTGACCGGCAGCACCTTTCCGACGATGTCGGGCGAGGCAAACACGTGTGCGGGCTGCAGCCAAGCGGTGCGGCCAACGATCTGGCCGGGATTGCGGGCCGCGCGTTCGAACAGCACATCGACGGTGTTGCCAATCATCGCCTTGTTGAAGGCCGATTGCTGGCTGTCGATCAATTCCTGGAGCCGCACCAATCGCTCGTCCATTTCCGCCGCTGACACTGTCTCCCGCATGTCCGCCGCCGGCGTGCCTGGCCGGGGCGAATACTTGAACGAATAAGCCGCAGCGTATCCGATTTGCATGACAAGCGCGAGGGTGGCGGCGAATTCTCCCTCGCTTTCGCCGGGGAAGCCGACGATAAAATCCGATGAAAAAGCAATATCTTGGCGGGCTGCACGAAAACGGTCGATGACGCGCCGATAATCATCGGCGGTATGCTTGCGGTTCATGGCGGCCAGTATCCGGTCAGAGCCGGACTGCACCGGGAGGTGCACGAACGGCATCAGGGCCGGCAGGTCGCGGTGGGCCGCAATCAGGCTGTCGTCGACGTCGCGGGGATGGCTGGTCGAGTAGCGCAGCCGCACGATACCCTCGATTTCGGCGAGGCGATGCAAGAGCTTGCCGAGCGGCCACGTGCGTCCGTCCGGACCTTCGCCGTGATAGGCGTTGACGTTCTGTCCAATGAGGGTGATCTCACGCACGCCGTTCTCGGCGAGCCGCTTCACGTCGTCGACGATCCGGGCTATCGGGCGGGAGACTTCCGAGCCGCGCGTATAGGGCACCACGCAGAAGGTGCAGAACTTGTCGCAGCCTTCCTGCACCGTGACGAATGCAGAGATGCCGCGGGCGCGGATCGCTTCCGGTTTCGGATCGGGGAGGAAGCCGAACTTGTCCTCGACCGGGAATTCGGTCTCCAGTGCGCGGCCTTCGCTCTTCGCGCGCGCCAATAGCTGGGGCAGGTGATGATAGCTCTGCGGCCCGACCACGACGTCCACGGTCGGCGCGCGGCGGATGATTTCCTCGCCCTCGGCCTGCGCAACGCAGCCCGCGACCGCAATGCGCATCTCGCGGCCGTTGCGTGCGGCCTCGTCCTTGGCGACGCGCAGCCGTCCGAGTTCGGAGTAGACTTTTTCGGAAGCTTTCTCGCGGATATGGCAGGTGTTGAGGATCACCAGATCCGCATCCTCGGCGCTGGCCGTCTCGACAAAGCCTTCGCCGGCCAGCGTGTCCACCATGCGCTGCGCATCGTAGACGTTCATCTGGCAGCCATAAGACTTGATATGCAGCTTGCGCGGCGGCTTCATGGAACCCTGGGTGCTGGGGCTTGATGGCGCCAACCCGGCGCGGGGCTTAGTTATAGGCTAAGGGGCTGAAAATCCAGCTTGGTTCGGGCGTCATTCCGGGTTCGCTTCGCGCCCCGGAATGACGAGCGGAGAGGGCTAGCTCGCGCTCGCGACAGTCCCAATTCGCTCAATTAACCCCGGCAATTGCCGCATATCGTCGAATATTGCAGCCGCCCCGGCTGTGCGCAGGCTGTCGCCGTGGCCGGGGCGGCAGTGGCTGCCGCCGTGAAAACCGAGCACGGGCATGCCTGCGGCCCGGCCGCCGGTGACGCCGGGAACGCTGTCCTCGATCACCAGGCATCGCTCTGGCGGGACGTTCATCCGGCGGGCGGCGAACAGAAACAGATCGGGCGCGGGTTTGCCGTTCGTGACCTGCGAGGCCGAGAAGATGTTCGGCGCAAATCGATCGGTGAGGCGGGCGCGGCCGAGGGTCACGCGCATGCGCTGGTGCGATCCGCTCGACGCGACGCAGACCGCCTGGGTGATCGCATCGAGGGCTTCGTGAATGTGCGCCACGGCTTCAAGATCGGCTTCGAACGACCGGAACAGTTCGTCCTGCAACTGCACGTGAAAATCGTCGGGCAGGGCGCGGCCGAGTTCGGCCTCGACTTCCGAATTCGCCTGCCGCGTCGATCGGCCAAGGAAACGGTCAAAGACCTGTTCCTGCGTGATCGGATAGCCATGACGGCTGAGAACATCCGCATGCGCGCGGCATGAAATGACCTCGCTGTCGACCAGCACGCCGTCGCAGTCGAAGATGATGAGATCGAAATTCACGAGGGGCTGTTCGCGAAAATCAGGCTTTGTCGTCGTCGAGCGGAACGCAATACAGTTCCAGCCGGTGGTCGACCAGCTTGTAGCCGAGCTTGCGGGCGATCTCGGCCTGCAGTTTCTCGATTTCCTCGGAGGTGAACTCGATCACCTTGCCGTCGCGCAGATTGATCAGGTGATCGTGGTGGCTGTCCGGCATTTGCTCGTAGCGCGCGCGGCCCTCGCGGAAATCGTGCCGCTCGATGATTCCGGCGTCCTCGAACAGCTTGACCGTGCGGTACACCGTCGAAATCGAGATTTTGTCGTCGACCGCGACGCAGCGCCGGTAAAGTTCCTCGACATCGGGATGATCGACCGAATCCGCCAGCACGCGCGCGATGACCCGGCGCTGCTCCGTCATGCGCATGCCGGTGGCGGCGCAGCGGGCCTCGATGCCGGTATTATTGTGCGCGGACGGGGATTTCAGTGCAGGCATGGTCTGTTGGGCCTTCGGACGTGAGGTCGAGGCTGTTGTGCCACCGCGGGCATATTACGACAAGTCACGCCGCATCAGAAGCGCGTTCAATTTCTCCCCGCCGGCCTGCTGATAATAGCGTTCCCGGCGGCCAACGACGCCGAATCCGGCCCATTCGTAAAGTCGCCGCGCCGGCTGATTATTTTCTTCGACTTCGAGGAAGATGGTGCGCACGCCGCGGCCGGCGAGATGGCCCAAATGTGTCATCAAAAGG
>DAIMKE010000158.1:0-9301 GCA_036721875.1 Bradyrhizobium sp.
AGGCTGATGGTGCGGTTTCCGCCGGCAATACCGGCGCGCTGATGGCGATGGCGCGCTTTCATCTGCACACCCTGCCGGGCGTCGATCGCCCGGCGATCGCGGCGATTTGGCCGACGGCGCGCGGTGATTCGGTCGTGCTGGATCTCGGGGCCACCATCGGCGGTGACGCGCGCCACCTGGTTGCATTGGCGGTGATGGGCAGCGCGATGGCCAGCGTGCACTTCAACATCGAGCGGCCGACTGTCGGCCTGCTCAATATCGGCGTTGAAGAAATCAAGGGCCATGAGGAAATCCGCGAGGCCGGCGAAATACTGCGGGCCATGAACTTGCCCCAGCTGAATTATATCGGTTTCGTCGAGGGGGACGGCATCGGTGCGGGCGCGGCCGACGTTATCGTCTCTGAAGGCTACAGCGGCAACATCGCGCTCAAGGCGTCCGAGGGCACGGCGCGGCAGATGGCCGAGTTCCTGCGCAACGAGATGTCGTCGAGCTTGCTCTCGCAGATCGGCTATCTGTTTGCTCGCAGGGCATTCAAGGCGCTGCGGCACAAGCTGGACCCCAACAAATCCAACGGTGGTGTGCTGCTCGGCCTGAAGGGCGTGGTGGTGAAAAGCCATGGCGGAATCGGCGCCGAAGGCTTTGCCTATGCGGTCGATGTTGGCTATGAGATGGTCCGTCGCGATCTCCTCACCAAGATCAATCAGATGCTTAATCGCGACGGCGGTGCGCTTTCCCAGGCGCAGACCGCGCAGGAGGTTGTCTCGTGACTGCGAAACGTTCGGTCGTGCTGGGCTGCGGCTCCTATCTGCCGCAGAAGGTGCTGACCAATGCGGAACTGGCGGCCCGTATCGATACCTCGGACGAGTGGATCGTTCAGCGCACCGGCATCCGGCAGCGCCACATCGCAGCCGAAGGCGAGTTCACCTCGCATCTCGCCATCAACGCCGCGCGCGCCGCGCTCGAACACGCCGGCATCGATGCGCAGGCGATCGACCTGATCGTGCTCGCGACCTCGACGCCGGACAACACCTTTCCCGCAACCGCGGTCGCGGTGCAGAACGCGCTCGGCATCCATCACGGCGCGGCCTTCGATTTGCAGGCGGTATGTTCCGGCTTCGTCTTTGCGCTCGCCACCGCCGACAATTTCCTGCGCTCCGGCGCCTGCAAGCGTGCGCTGGTGATCGGCGCGGAGACGTTCTCGCGCATTCTCGACTGGAATGACCGCGGCACCTGCGTGCTGTTCGGTGATGGCGCCGGCGCGATCATACTCGAGGCGCAGGATCAGCCGGGCGCGCCTTCCGATCGCGGCGTGCTGACGACGCATTTGCGCTCGGATGGCCGGCACAAGTCGAAGCTGTTTGTCGACGGCGGCCCGTCCACGACGCAGACCGTCGGCCATCTCCGGATGGAAGGTCGCGAGGTGTTCAAGCACGCAGTCGGCATGATCACCGACGTGATCGTAGATGCATTCGAAGCGACCGGCGCCACCGCCGAGTCGATCGACTGGTTCATTCCGCATCAGGCCAACAAGCGAATCATCGACGCTTCGGCGCACAAGCTTCATATTGCACCGCAGAAAGTGGTGTTGACCGTCGATCTGCACGGCAACACGTCGGCGGCATCGATTCCGCTGGCGCTAGGTGTCGCCGTCAAGGATGGACGGGTGAAGAAGGGCGATCTGGTGCTGTTCGAGGCCATGGGCGGTGGCTTCACCTGGGGTTCCGCGCTCGTGCGCTGGTAGGCGCAGCGCAACAATACCGATTAAAATTGTAGACTTGTTCCATGCGTCTGCATGATGCTCGCTGTTGACCATTGCGTGCTAACCTCATAATTTCAGAGAATAAATTGTTCGCCGAGAGTGTGGGGCAGGCGATGACCGGGACCGGAAAAACAGTCACACGCGTCGATCTATGCGAGGCGGTCTACCAGAAGGTGGGTCTGTCGCGAACGGAATCGTCTGCGTTTGTCGAGCTCGTTTTGAAAGAAATCACCGACTGCCTGGAGAAGGGCGAGACGGTAAAGCTGTCGTCGTTCGGTTCGTTCATGGTGCGCAAGAAGGGTCAGCGTATCGGACGTAACCCGAAGACCGGTACTGAAGTGCCGATTTCGCCGCGACGGGTGATGGTGTTCAAGCCTTCTGCTATTCTCAAGCAGCGGATCAACGGCCATGCGCCCACCAACGGCGAAGGCAAGATCGACGAGCAGACCTTGTAGCGAGACGGCATTTTTCGTCTTCACAAACCCGGTGAGTTGAAGGAGCGAGCATTTGGACAAGGCGCCGGATGCGTTCCGTACCATCAGCGAAGTCGCTGAAGAGCTCGACATTCCGCAGCACGTGCTGCGGTTCTGGGAGACGCGGTTCGCCCAGATCAAGCCGATGAAGCGAAGCGGCGGGCGGCGGTACTACCGTCCCGACGATGTCGATCTGCTCAAAGGCATTCGCCGCCTGCTCTACGGCGAAGGCTACACCATCCGCGGCGTGCAGCGGATCCTGAAAGAGCACGGCATCAAATCGGTGCAGGGACTTGCCGACCAGGCCTCGGCCGTCAGCTTCGGTGCGGTCGAGGAGGCGATCGGTCTCAGCCTGCAGGAGCCCGAAGAGGGCGCGACCCCGACCGTCGATGCCGATGACGAGGACTACGAGACCGAAGACGCCGATAGCGAGATCGACTACCGCTTCGTCGAAACCGACGAGGACGGCATCGTGATGCCCCCGGCCAGGGGCAAGCCCGGTCCGGCGGCCGGCGCCGATCGCGAGCGTCTGGAGCGGGTGCTGCAGGAACTGGTCGCCTGCCGGCAATTGCTCGACAGCGCGATGAAGGACAGTTGAGGGGTCCAGGAAACGGCCTGCCACCGCCCGGAACGAGGCGGATCGCGCCTTGCGCCGGACCCTGATCGCAGCTAATGGAACGGCATCGGAGCGTGGCGCAGCCCGGTTAGCGCACTAGTCTGGGAGACTAGGGGTCGGAGGTTCAAATCCTCTCGCTCCGACCAATTTCCTTAACGAAATCAGAGCCGTTCTGAGCCGGTAGTTGCCGGTCAACCGCCCGTTGCCCGCAGCCTTTATTGGGTATTCTTCTAGTTTTTGGATGGCATCGCCCGCTGGCACGTAGCGGGTAGTTCGTCGCAAACAACTGCAGAGCTGCATGTATTTTCTATCCGTAGCCCTCCTTCTTTTCATCGGCCCGGCCGCAGCGGTTCACATCGAACATTTCTCCGGGGCCGGGCCGCTGATGTTTCTTGTCGGCAAGTGGTTCACCTTCTTCGCTGTTGGCGTGCGGCTGTTTCTCGCTGGAATAAAGCAGACGTTGCAGCCGGCCTTTACGGCGGAGAAGATCTTCGGGGTCACCAGTCCCGATGCCCATCCGATCGTCCGCGAGGTTGGATTCGGCAATCTTTCAATTGGCGCCGCTGGCCTGCTTAGTCTCTTCCTTCCGGGATGGCTGCCGGTCGCCGCCTTTACAGGCGGCCTCTATTACGGCCTGGCGGGCATCGGTCATATCCTCAACAAGGCTCATACGACCAAGGAAGCGGTCGCCCTGTGGAGTGACGTCTGGATTTTCCTGGTGCTGGCGGCGTTCGTGATATCCCGCCTGGTGTGACCATGAAACCTGACGGCCTCGCAGCAATGCCTGCGGCGTCGATTTGGAGTTAGCCACCCTGATGCCAAGCCTTGGATCGTTGATCACGGCTGCTCTGTACCTCTGGGGCGCCTATAGCTGCCGCGCAACGGCCATTGGTCTTGATGCCGAATCGCAGGAGCCCCGTGTCTGGACGGTGATTGCCGTCCTCCTGGCGCTCCTCGGTGTTTCGGAACTGCTTCAGCTGCAGCCGACCCTCACCAATTTGGGGCGAGCAGCGGCATTCCAGGAAGGGTGGTATTGGCACCGCCACGGCGCCCAGATCGCTGTCACCAAGATCGGTGTCGCCATGACCATTCTACTCAGTCTCGGGCTTCTGCTCTCTGCCCGGCTCACATCGGTCCAGTGCGCCGTCGCGTTGGCATGCGCCGTCTTGATTCTCGGTTACATACTTGTTCGCGCCGTTTCCCTGCACCAGGTCGACGCGCTTCTGCTGAGAACGACGCTGGGAATGCGGTGGGCTAGAATTCCTGAATTGGCGGGATGTGCAATTATACTGTTTTCAAGCCTGTCCAGACGGTTTTAGTCCGATCATTTCTGCTATCGAGCCTGTTCGAGCGTCTGCGATGGAAGCTCTCCGAATGCAGCACGATAGGTATTGGTAAACTCACTCTGGTGCCAGAAGCCGTGGGCGATCGCGCTTGCCTTTACCGTCAGGCCCGGCGCGCCGGTGCGGAGCTGGCGGCGGACCGACCATAGCCGCCTGAGGCGGCCATAGCGGGAAATGCCGGATCCGCAGACCGAGAGGGCAGCCGTCTGCAGTGTGCGTACGGAAACGCCGATCGCGTCGGCCAGCTTTTCATTGCTGAGATCGATCGGATCGAGCCCGATCAGTTCGTCGGCGCGATCGACGATGATCTTGTAGCGATCGAGCGACCTGCTGCCACAGGAATCATGTTGTTGCGCCGAGGCCATCGCCTCCTCGAGGCCGGCTAACAACGTGTCCTGCGTCCTCTCGCGAACATCTGCCGCAGTCATATCAGCGGGCTCCCTCGCGGCAAACTGCAGCAGGCTGCGGATCAAGGCCTGCAGCCGCGCCAGCTCGGCTGCAGGCAGCCGCAATAACAGGTGGCCATTGTCGAGCGCCGAACAGCCCTGGCGACATGCCGTCGCGTCCATCGACAGAATTGCGACAAGCCGTCCCTCCGGCTCCAGCACCGTGCAGTTCGCATGGCCCTTGAGCAGGATCAGGGAGTGCCCGATCGCGCGACCATTCACCCGGGTGGACGACACCTCGTCCATGGGAATGACGAAGATCGCCCGCCCCGAAAAATCATAGCCGTTGATGATGCGGGGAAACGTGCGGATCAGCGACAGGCGACACGCGGGCAACGACAGGCTGGCGCGCATCACGGAGAACTCGCGTGCCGTCAGCGGAACGCTTTCGGCCCGTGCGTATCGCTCGCTCTCGCGGAAATGATCGATGTCGACGTAGCTCTGCAGGTCGAGCGCAGGCGAAGCGCAGAGATGTCGAAACAACATGTGTGAAACGTAAGGCGCTGATTCGTTGAAATGATAATTATAATACTTAGCGCCGTCCGTTCAACTACAGCCGCGCCAAACCGTATCGGATTTCGGCAAGGCATGACGGCCGCACGAATCCGTTAGGCCATTTAGCCTCCCCTTGAGTCTGCGCCGCTAGCGTGCCCCCGGCACATGCGCAATCGCGCCGGCCGGACAGGAGCACAATGTCGAACGTGGTAGATCTCCGAAGGGAACAGCATCTGCGATCCGTATCGCCGCCGGATGAGGCGATGCCGCGCGATCTCGACCTTGCTGTGGAATCTCCGGTCGTATTCTGGCGCGCGATCGTCGTCGAAGAAGTCCGCAACTCGGTGTCGCTGCTCGATCTGGCCGCACAGCGCGCGCGGACGATGGCGGCGCGAATCCACGATGAGCAGTCACGGCAGAATCTGATCGGCCAGATCGAGGCCATCGAGCGTCAGCTTCAGTTCGCCCGCGACATGGCTCGCGCGCTTTGATCTGCGGCATCCCCCAATTTCGCTTTGAGAATTGAACTGAGGAAACAGCCCATGCGCAAGAAT
The DNA here is from genome assembly GCA_036721875.1 of Bradyrhizobium sp. Taxonomy (GTDB): domain Bacteria; phylum Pseudomonadota; class Alphaproteobacteria; order Rhizobiales; family Xanthobacteraceae; genus Bradyrhizobium. Next base: position 5,687 of record DAIMKE010000158.1, read on the forward strand.
TTGCCGATTTCCGATATCGAGTATCCGATCTCGGACGAAACACTCATCGTCTCCAAGACGGACCTCAAGGGAAAGCTGACCTACTTCAACGACCAGTTCGTCCAGGCATCCGGATTTACCGAGCAGGAGCTGATCGGTCAGCCTCACAACATCATCCGGCATCCCGACATGCCGCCGGAAGCCTTTCAGAATCTTTGGGATACGCTGAAGGCAGGTCAACCCTGGGCCGGCGCGGTCAAGAACCGGCGCAAGAACGGAGAGTTCTACTGGGTGCTCGCGAGCGCCACGCCAATCTATGAGGGCGGCCATATCAACGGCTACATGTCGATCCGAACCAGGCTGCCGGCGGATCAGCGCAAGGAGGCGGAGCAGGTCTACGCTCTGCTCCGCGCCGGCAAAGCCAGCGCCTACCGGATCGATGCCGGCATGATCCGCAAGCGATCGGCCTCGGATCTGTTCGCGTTCTTCACGCACAGCCTCAAGGCCCGTCTCGGAACGATGGTTGGCACATTCGCGGCCGCGACGCTGATCGTCAGCGTCACCGGATTCCTTGCCATGAGTCAGATCAATCAGCGGGCAAAGTCGATCTACGAGGATCGCGCCGTTCCCCTGGCCCAACTGTTCGAAATCAACGACCGGATGAAGGAGAACTCGCTGGCGCTATATGGTGCTGTTGCGAGCGCCCGTTCGGGGCAGGCCGTGGGGGATGTCCCCGGCAGGATCGCTGCAAACATCGAGGCGATCAGCAGGAACTGGTCCGACTACATGGCGACTTACCTCACGCCAGAGGAAAAAGCGGTTGCCGACGCGTTCGCTCCAAAACGTAGTCTGTATGTGCAGAACGGACTGAAGGTCGGTCTCGGTCTGCTCGCTGAGGGCAAGTACGATGAGCTGAACAAACACATGGTTGGAAAGGCAGCCACTCTCTTTGCGGACGCGAAAGGCGATCTCGACAAGCTGGTCGCGATCCAGATCAAGGAAGCCAAGGCTGAGTATGGCGCGACCGAGCGTACCTATCTTGTCGCGAATATTGTCGCGCTGGCGGTGCTGTGCCTTGGCTTCCTGATCGGTGGATTGCAGGCACTGGCGTCGATGCGGGCCATCAGTGGTCCGCTCAATCACCTCAACGACGTGATGAGAAAGATCGCCCAGGAGAAATTCAACAGCCGCATCGATGTCGAGCGCGATGACGAGATCGGCGTGGCGCTGCGGAATCTTCAGGCGCTGCAGGCCAAGCTGGGTTTCGACCGGGAGGAAAAGAAGGACGTAGAGGCCCGCGCGGCGCTGCAGCGCAGGACCGACATGCATCGGCTTGCCAACGACTTCGAGGCTGCCGTCGGGGAAATCATCGAGACCGTTGCCGCTGCATCCGGCGAACTCGAGGCGACGGCAGGCACGCTCACGCACACTGCCGAATCCACCCAGCAGCTCTCCATTGCCGTTGCCTCCTCCTCCGAGGAAGCGTCGGCCAACGTACAATCGGTGGCGGCGGCCACCGAGGAAATGGCATCCTCCATCGGCGAGATCGGCCGCCAGATCGAAAGCTCGACTAAAATCTCCCAGGAGGCCGTGAACCAGGCCCAGCAGACCGATGCGCGTATTGCCGAGCTGACGACGGCGGCGACCAGGATCGGCGATGTGATCGAACTGATCAACAGCATCGCCTCGCAGACCAATCTGCTGGCCCTCAACGCAACCATCGAGGCGGCGCGCGCGGGCGACGCGGGTCGCGGCTTCGCGGTGGTGGCCTCGGAAGTGAAAGCGCTTGCGGCCCAGACCGCGCAGGCGACCAGCGAAATCGGCAGTCAGATCGCCGAAATACAGTCTGCCACGGCCGACTCTGTCACCGCGATCAAGAGCATAGGCACGACGATCGGCAATATATCGCAGGTCACGTCGGCCATTGCCGCCGCGATTGAAGAGCAGGGGGCAGCCACCAACGAAATCTCGCGCAATGTCCAGCAAGCGGCGGAGGGCACGAGCCAGACGTCGGCGAGCATAGCCCAGGTCAACAAGGGCGCTGCGGAAACCGGTTCGGCCTGTGCCCAGGTGCTGTCGTCGGCCCAGTCGCTTTCTTCCGAAAGCAACCGTCTCAAGCTCGAAGTGCAGAAATTCCTTGCAACGGTTCGCGCGGCATAGGGGCGAAGTCGCGGGACTTTCGAATGGCCACGGCCGGCAGGGAAGCGGGATTGCGGGCTTGATTTGAATCAAGCCCGTAATGGGCGGGGTGGCGGATATGTATGGCCGACAGACACAAGGGAGCGGCCGCCTTGCGAACGATCCGTCAGTTGCTCGCGGGCGAGGACGAAATCCAGCTCGCCGTTCGCCTCGCTTTGCTGGCGCTTCTGGTATTCTGGTCGTTCGTCGTGATCCGGCCCTTCGTTCCGATCCTCGCCTGGAGCGTGGTGCTGGCCGTGGCGCTCTACCCGGTTTTCGACTGGCTCTCCCGGTTGCTCGGCAATCGCCCAAAGCTAGCTGCGGCGATCCTGACCATCGTCAATCTCGGGATCGTCATCGGCCCTGCGACCTGGCTTGGCCTTGGTGCGGTGGAAGAGGTTCGCGAATTTGCCGCGCAACTCGGCGCCGGCACGCTGGCTGTTCCATCGCCCCCCGCGGGGATCAAGAATTGGCCCATTGTCGGCAGCCAGCTCGCCGCATTGTGGGAGCAGGCATCCACCAACCTTCGCGCGTTGCTGGGTGAAGTCGCGCCGCACCTGAAGCCCCTGGCCGGAGTGATGCTAGGCTTTGCAGGCACCGCCGGCGTTGGAACCCTCAAGTTCCTGATCGCGGTCGCGCTGACAGGTTTCCTGTTTCCGGCGGGGCCCAGACTGGTGGCGGCTTGCCGGCGCTTTCTGTCCCGGGTCGTTGCCGAGCGAAGCGAGGATTTTCTGGCGCTGGCGGGCGCGACAATTCGCTCGGTATCGCAAGGCGTCATCGGCATCGCGGTTGCGCAGGCGCTGGTGATCGGGATCATCTTTAAATTGGCTGACGTTCCCCGGGCAGGGCTGCTCGCCTTTGTCGTGATGATGCTGGGGATCGTGCAGATCGGCTCGGCCGTCATTGTCATTCCAGTTCTGATTTGGCTCTGGATAACAAAATCGTTCGCGACAGCGCTGCTGCTCACGGTGTTGCTGGTGCCGGCATCGCTGGCCGACAATGTGCTGAAACCGCTGGTGATGGGACGCGGACTGACGACGCCCTCGCTCGTGATCTTTATCGGCGTCGTCGGAGGCACGCTGGCGCACGGTATTGTCGGTCTGTTCATCGGGCCGATCATCCTGGCGGTGGCCTGGGAATTGTTGACCGCGTGGGTTCGCGACGACGACGCGAGGCAGGCGCGGTCCGATGCTGAAGTGCGACCGACGGTCAGCGCGGCGGGGGATTGACCCGGTTCACAGGCTGCGACGGCATACGCAACCTGAGCTCAGAGCTCCAGCACCAGATGCACGACCTGCGGATCCGGTCCGCGGCGGGCCTGGAAGCCGAATTTGCCGAACACCTTCCGCATGGCCGTGTTCTCCGGCAGAACTTCCGCGATCAACTCGCTGAGTCCCGCCTTGCGCGCGATGAGCGCGAGGTGGCGCATCAGCAATGAGCCGAGGCCCTGTCCTTGGT
>DAIMKE010000159.1:0-9290 GCA_036721875.1 Bradyrhizobium sp.
GGCAGGGCATCGAGGCGAAGTACCCGCTGAACGCGCGCTTCACCGGCCGCGTCACCAACATCACCGACTACGGCGCGTTCGTCGAACTGGAGCCGGGCATCGAAGGCCTGATCCACGTCTCGGAAATGTCGTGGACCAAGAAGAACATGCACCCCGGCAAGATCGTTTCGACTTCGCAGGAAGTCGAAGTGCAGGTTCTCGAGGTGGATTCGGTCAAGCGCCGCATCTCGCTCGGCCTCAAGCAGACCATGCGCAACCCCTGGGAAGTCTTCGTCGAGAAGTTCCCGGTCGGTTCGACCGTCGAAGGCGAGGTCAAGAACAAGACCGAATTCGGTCTGTTCCTCGGTCTCGACGGCGATGTCGACGGCATGGTCCATCTGTCCGACCTCGACTGGAAGCTTCCGGGCGAGCAGGTCATCGACAACTTCAAGAAGGGCGACATGGTCAAGGCCGTGGTGCTCGACGTCGATGTCGAAAAGGAGCGCATCTCGCTCGGCGTCAAGCAGCTCGAAGGCGATCCCTTCGCAGAACCGGGCGACGTCAAGAAGGGCGCGGTCGTGACCTGCGAAGTGCTCGAAGTGAAGGAAGCCGGCATCGAGGTGAAAATCTCGGGCACCGACTTTACCACCTTCATCAAGCGCTCCGAGCTCGCCCGTGACCGCAACGATCAACGCGCCGAGCGCTTCGCCGTCGGCGAGAAGGTCGATGCGCGCGTGATCCAGTTCGACAAGAAGGCCCGCAAGGTGCAGGTCTCTATCAAGGCGCTGGAAGTGGCCGAGGAGAAGGAAGCCATCGCGCAGTACGGCTCCTCCGATTCGGGCGCGACGCTGGGCGATATTCTCGGCACCGCGCTCAAGAACCGCGACAAGTAAGCGTTCGCTTACTGGTCTCAGTCAATCAGGCCCCGGTTTCGACCGGGGCCTTTTTGTATGCGCTGCACGAATTGTATGCGCTGCACGAACCACCCCTCGTCATGGCCGGGCTTGATCCGGCCATCCACGACTTTCGTCTTGGGAGCGCAAGACGTGGATGCCCGCGACAAGCGCGGGCATGACGGTGGCGGGATGCGCAGGGGTCTTGTTTTCTTCATATTGCATCGCAATTGATGTAATCAGATAACGCTTCGGTCACGCTGGGATGCAAAACGTGCTGATCACTTCAGGAGAATTTCGATGTCGCTCGATTCGGACGTGATCGTCGATCGCCGCAGGATCCGTCGCAAGCTGACGTTCTGGCGGGTCGTGGCCGTCGTGGTGGCGATCGCGGCGATCGTCACTCTCGGCCTGGTCGCGACACCGGGCGGGCGCGCGTCGCTGACCTCGTCGGGATCGATCGCGCGCGTCAACATCGAAGGGTTGATCCGCAGCGACCAGAGCCGCGTCGAGGCGCTGGAGCGGCTGGAGAAGTCGCAGGCGGTTGCCGTCATCGTGCATATCAATTCGCCCGGCGGCACCACCGCCGGTTCCGAACAGCTCTACGACTCGCTGGTGCGGCTGAAGGCCAAGAAGCCGGTCGTCGTGGTGGTCGAGGGACTCGCCGCCTCGGGCGGCTACATCACGGCGCTCGCCGCCGATCACATCGTCGCCCGGCAGAGTTCGCTGGTGGGCTCGATCGGCGTGCTGTTTCAGTTCCCGAATTTCACCGAGCTTCTGAAGACCGTGGGCGTCAAGGTCGAGGAGGTGAAATCCTCGCCGCTGAAGGCTGCGCCCAACGGTTTTGAGCCGACCAGCCCCGAGGCACGCGCCGCGATCGACGCGCTGGTGAAGGATTCCTATGCCTGGTTCCGCGGTCTCGTGAAAGAGCGGCGTGGCATGGACGATGTATTGATCGAGAAAGTCGCAGACGGGCGGGTTTTCACCGGCCGCCAGGCGATGGAACTGAAGCTTGTCGATCAACTCGGCGATGAAAAGGTAGCCATTGCCTGGCTGGTGGCCGAGAAGAAGATCAAGAGCGACACGCCGGTGCGGGATTACAGGCTGACCCCGCGGTTCGGCGACATGACGTTCCTGCGCACGGCCGCGTACGTCACATTCGATGCGCTCGGTTTGAGTTCCATCGCGCGTCAGATCGAGCAGGCCGGCGTTGTGCAGGCCGTCGATCACCTCAGCCTCGACGGCATGCTCGCTCTGTGGCGGCCCGCAGCGGCCAATTGATGCGCCGCGGCTGCCGTGGATTGCATCCTCCCGCACTGCGGGTGTTGCCGCTGTGCCTCTTTGGGGCGCCTGCCGCCCTGTTCGCGCGGCCCAAAATTGATTTAGCGTCTTGACAGATCAAGGTATTTTCACGGAAATGGATATCCGCACGACCCCGGATCCCAACCTCGATGATCAAATCCGAACTTGTTCAGCGCATCGCCGAGCACAACCCGCACCTTTACCAGCGGGATGTGGAGAACATTGTGAACGCGATCCTCGATGAGATTGTCGCAGCGCTCGCGCGCGGCGACCGTGTCGAGCTGCGAGGATTTGGCGCTTTCTCGGTCAAGCATCGCCCCGCGCGCGCAGGCCGCAATCCGCGCACCGGCGCCCATGTTCCAGTCGACCAGAAGAGCGTTCCGTTCTTCAAGACCGGCAAGGAAATGCGCGAGCGGCTGAATCGCGACACCGGATCGCCGGAGGCGAGCGCGTAACTGCTTTCTGGTTTTGAATGTCTCTAGCCGTGTTGCGGGTTTAGAGCCCGCCGATCTCCGTCACTACGAGAGATGGTCATGCGAAAGTTCATCACGGCGCTGGTCGTCATTCCCTTGGGCCTCATCTTCATCATCTTCGCGGTCGCCAACCGCCATTTCGTGACGGTGTCGTTCGATCCCTTCAACTCCGCCACGCCGACGGTCGCGGTGTCGATGCCGCTGTTCGTGTTGATCATCGCTGTGGCCATTCTGGGCGTGGCCGCGGGCGGCATGGCGAGCTGGTTCAGGCAGGGCCGCTGGCGCCGCGCCGCGCGCCAGTATGAGGTCGATGCCCGCCGGGCCAGGGCCGAGGCGGCCGATCTGCGGGCCGCCGCGGCGGTGTCCCGGCTCGACCAGCAGCGGCTTCCGGCGCCCTTGCCGCGCGGAATCTATGGGTCCGCCGGACGAGACAAGCAGGGCGCGACGTTGTAGAACGCGCCCCGTCAGCCCGTTCCAACCCGATCAGGGCTCCCGAACCGCCCTTGAGAGACAATGTCCCTGCTCGTCAAAATTTGCGGCCTGTCCACGCGCGAGACGCTCGACGCAGCGCTTGTGGCCGGCGCCGACATGGTGGGCTTCGTGTTCTTCGCACCATCGCCGCGCCATCTCAGCCTCGAGACTGCGCGGGAACTCGGTCGGCAGGCCAATGGCCGGGCCGCCAAGGTGGCGCTCTCAGTCGATGCCGATGACGCGACGCTCGAAAACATCGTCGAGACGCTGCAGCCGGATCTGCTCCAACTGCACGGCAAGGAAACCATCGCGCGGGTGCGCGACATCAAGGCCAAGTTCGGATTGCCGGTCATGAAGGTGATTGCGGTCGAGACGTCGGCCGATCTTGCCGTTCTGCCGGGCTATGCCAGCGTCGCCGACCGCATCCTGTTCGACGCCCGCGCGCCGAAGGGCGCCACCCGCCCCGGCGGGCTGGGGGCCGTGTTCGACTGGAACGTGCTGGCGAAACTCGAGCTTGATTTGCCGTATCTGGTTTCAGGCGGGCTAACCGCCGATAATCTGGCGGAGGCGGTCCGCGTCACCCGCGCCGGCGGTATCGATGTATCCTCCGGCGTGGAAAGCGCGCCCGGCATCAAGGATCCCGAGATGATCCGCCATTTCATTCGCGCCGCCCGCGCCACCGAAGAACTGATGGTCCGATGAATCCAAACCTTCCCAATTCATTCCGCACCGGTCCGGACGAGCGCGGGCATTTCGGTATTTTCGGCGGACGTTTTGTCGCCGAAACCCTGATGCCGCTGATCCTCGATCTGGAAAAGGCCTATGCCGACGCCAAGGCCGATCCGGCGTTCCAGGCGGAAATGAACGGCTATCTCAAGCACTATGTCGGCCGGCCGTCGCCGCTCTATCTCGCCGAACGGCTCACCGAGCATCTCGGTGGCGCCAAAATCTATTTCAAGCGCGAGGAGCTGAATCACACCGGCTCGCACAAGGTCAACAACGTGCTCGGCCAGATCATGGTCGCGCGCCGCATGGGCAAGAAGCGCATCATCGCCGAGACCGGCGCCGGCCAGCATGGCGTCGCCACCGCGACGCTGTGCGCGCGGTTCGGGCTCGAATGCGTGGTCTATATGGGCGCGGTCGACGTCGAGCGGCAGCAGCCCAACGTGATCCGCATGGAAATGCTGGGCGCCAAGGTGGTCCCGGTGCAGTCGGGCTCGCGCACGCTGAAGGACGCCATGAACGAGGCGCTGCGCGACTGGGTCACCAACGTCCACAACACGTTCTACTGCATCGGCACGGTGGCGGGCCCGCATCCCTATCCGATGATGGTGCGCGATTTTCAATCCATCATCGGCGACGAGACCCGCAAGCAGATGCAGGAAGCCGAGGGCCGGCTGCCGGATTCGCTGATCGCCTGCATCGGCGGCGGCTCCAACGCCATGGGCCTGTTCCATCCCTTCCTCGACGATCCCTCCGTGGAAATCTTTGGCGTCGAAGCGGCAGGCCATGGGCTCACGCAATTGCATGCGGCATCGATTGCGGGTGGCCGGCCCGGCGTGCTGCACGGCAATCGCACCTATCTCCTGATGGACGCCGACGGCCAGATCCAGGACGCGCATTCGATCTCGGCGGGGCTGGACTATCCCGGCATCGGGCCGGAGCATTCATGGCTGCACGAAACCGGCCGCGTCACCTATCTGTCGGCGACGGATGACGAGGCGCTCGAGGCATTCCAACTGCTGTCGCGACTCGAAGGCATCATCCCCGCACTCGAACCAGCACACGCCATCGCAAAGGTGATGGAGCTCGCACCGAAGCGGCCGAAAGATCACCTGATGGTGGTCAACCTCTCCGGCCGCGGTGACAAGGACGTGCCGCAGGTCGGCGAGATATTGAAGGGCAAGAAGAAGTGACCACCCGTATCGATGCACGCTTCGCCGAACTCGCCAGGCAGGGCCGCTCGGCGTTTGTCACCTTCGTGATGGCCGGCGATCCGGACCCTGCGACCTCGCTCGACGTCCTCAAGGCGCTGCCGAAGGCGGGCGCCGACATCATCGAGATCGGCATGCCCTTTACCGATCCGATGGCGGACGGGCCGTCGATCCAGGCTGCTGGCCTGCGCGCACTGAAAGCCGGCATGACCCTGAAGAAGACGCTGGAGATGGTGCGTGGTTTCCGCAAGGACGACGACACCACTCCGCTGGTGCTGATGGGCTATTACAATCCGATCTACATCTACGGCGTCGACAAGTTCCTCGCCGATGCCAAGAGTGCCGGCGTCGATGGCCTGATCATCGTCGACCTGCCGCCGGAAGAAGATACCGAGCTGTGCATTCCGGCGATGAAGGCGGGACTCAACTTCATCCGTCTGGCGACGCCGACCACCGACGACAAGCGCCTGCCCGCCGTGCTCGCGAACACCTCGGGCTTCGTCTATTACGTCTCGATCACCGGCATCACCGGCAGCGCCAGCGCGGACACCAGGGCGGTCGGCGAAGCCGTTGCCCGCATCAAGCGTCACACCAAGCTACCGGTTTGCGTCGGCTTCGGCATCCGCACGCCGGATGCGGCGCGCGCGATTGCCGAGAACGCCAATGGCGCCGTGGTCGGGACCGCGCTGGTCGATGCGCTCCGGGGCAGCCTCGATGCGGAGGGTCGTGCGACTTCCAGGACCGTCGGCGCCGTCGCCGACCTGGTGTCGGCGCTGGCGCAGGGCGTCAGGGGCGCGAAACAGGCCGCAGAATAAGCCATAATTGCATGGAATAGGCGTCAATCGCGGCTTGTTGGGCTGAGCCCGGGTCGCCATATTCCATTCAATGCGTTTAACCGCATTTCGGAGCGAAGCATGAATTGGCTCACCAACGTCGTCCGGCCAAAAATCCGCAACATCCTGCGTCGCGAAACGCCGGAGAATTTGTGGATCAAGTGCCCGGATTCCGGGCAACTCGTGTTCTACAAGGACGTCGAGGCCAATCAGTTCGTCATTCCCGGATCGAACTACCACATGCGCATGGGCGCGGTGGCGCGGCTGAAATCTGTCTTCGACAACGAGACCTGGTACGATATCGCGCTGCCGGAAGTGACGGCGGATCCGCTCAGGTTTCGCGATGAACGAAAATACGCCGACCGTGTCAGGGACGCGCGCGCCAAGACCGGGCTGAACGACGCGATCAAGGTCGGCTACGGCAAGCTGGAAGGGGCTGGCGTCGTCATTGCCGTGCAGGATTTCGACTTCATGGGCGGCTCGGCTCGGCATGGCCGCCGGTGAGGCGATCGTGCGCGGGCTGGAACTTGCGGTCGAAAAGAAATCGCCCTTCATCGTGTTCGCAGCCTCCGGCGGCGCGCGGATGCAGGAAGGCATCCTGTCGCTGATGCAGATGCCGCGCACCACCGTCGGCGTGCAGATGCTGCGCGAAGCGAAACTGCCCTACATCGTGGTGCTGACCAATCCGACGACCGGCGGCGTCACGGCATCCTATGCCATGCTCGGCGACGTGCAGATCGCCGAGCCCGGCGCGCTGATCGGCTTTGCCGGCGCGCGCGTCATCGAACAGACCATCCGCGAGAAACTGCCGGAAGGATTCCAGCGCGCCGAATATCTGCTCGATCATGGCATGGTCGACATGGTGGTGCATCGTCACCAGATGCGCCCGACACTGGCGCGCTTGTGCCGGCTGCTGACCAAATCCCCGGCGCTCGATGCCGTCTCAAAGCCCGAGCCGCAGGTGACGGACCCCGCCCAGAACGTCTCGGCGGCGGATCCGGTGCCGGCTGCACCTCAGGCGTGAACCTGCCTGCCGCCAACCCCGAGCCGATCGGTGAGTTGATCGCGCGGCTGTCCGCGTTGCATCCGAAGCAGATCGATCTCGGCCTCGATCGCGTGCACAGGCTGCTGCGGCGGCTCGATCATCCCGAACGCGTGCTGCCGCCGGTGATCCATGTCGCGGGCACCAACGGCAAGGGCTCGACCATCGCCTATCTGCGCGCGATCCTCGAAGCTGCGGGCTTGCGTGTCCACGTGTACACTTCGCCCTATCTGGTGCGGATCAACGAATGCTTCCGCATCGGCGAGACCGGCGGCGGCAGGCTGGTGAGCGATGCCGAGTTGGGGCAGGCGCTCGAGCAGTGCGAACAGGCCAACCAAAGCGAGCCGATCACGATTTTCGAGATCCAGACCGCGGCGGCTTTTTGTCTGTTCGCGCAGCATGACGCCGATGTCGTGCTGCTGGAGACCGGGCTTGGCGGAAGGCTCGATGCCACCAACGTCATCGACAGGCCGATCGCGACCGTCATCACGCCGGTCAGCATGGATCACATGGAGTTTCTCGGTAACTCGCTGAGTGCGATTGCCGCGGAGAAAGCCGCCATCATCAAGCGCAACATGCCCGTGGTCTGCGCCGAGCAGGCGCCGGAGGCGATGACGGTGATCGAGGCGCAGGCCGGCCGCATGCGCGCACCCCTGCATGCCGCGGGCCAGCAATGGCATGTCAGCGTCGAGCGCGGACGGCTGGTCTACCAGGATGAGCGCGGCCTGATGGATCTCGCCGCGCCAAAACTGTTCGGCCGGCATCAGTTCGACAATGCCGGACTTGCGATTGCGACCTTGCGCGCGATCGATGCGTTCAAGATCGGAATGTCCGCCTACGAAGCCGGCATCGTCAACGCCGAATGGCCGGCGCGGATGCAGCGGCTGTCTGCGGGCACACTCGTCGATCGGGGACCGAAGGGATGCGAGATCTGGCTCGACGGCGGACATAACGCGGCCGTGTCGCGGCGGCGGCGCTCGGCGATCTCGAGGAGCGCGTGTCGCGTCCGCTGGTGGTGATCGCGGGCATGATGGCGAACAAGGATGCGCGTGCGTTCCTCGCCAATTTCGCCGGCCTGACGCGCCATATCATCGCGGTGGAAATTCCCGGCCGCGACAATGCGATGCCGCCGGACCGTCTGGCGGATGCGGCGCGTGCGCTCGGCATGCGCGTCGAAAGCGCCGCAAGCGTCGAAGCCGCGCTGCATGCGCTGTCACGCCTTGCCTACGAAGTGCCGCCGCGGATTCTGATTACCGGATCGCTCTATCTCGCCGGCCATGTGCTGGCCGTCAACGGCACGCCACCTGCATAGCCATCAATGGTTCAAATGAAATGCCGCTGGAATTGCTTCCAGCGGCGGTCCGGGAAGAAGTATCGATTGCTTATGAATTCGCCAGCCCCGGTACATCCAGTTTCTAGCCAAGGCGATCAGGTGCGGCGAGCAGGAACTGGAGTTCCGCCGAATATCCAAGACGCATGTTGCGCTGCGGTTTCACCCAAATGAGGTAGGCGTCATGCATTGTTTTTGTTGCGAAAAACAACCCTTGGCATAGATCGAATGAACATGCGTCTTGCCGCGATTGCCGACGTACACGGGAATTATCTCGCGCTTGAAGCCGTGCTGGCCGACATCCGCGCGCAGGGGATCGGCGCGATCGTCAATCTCGGTGACATGGCGAGCGGCCCGCTCGATGCGCGCCGAACCATGGACGCGCTGATGGCGCTCGATGCCGTCCACGTGCTCGGCAACCATGACCGCTATTTGATCGACCGGCCGCCGGAGAGGATGGGATCATGGGACCGCCCGGCCCATGCGCAACTCGACGTCCGCCACCTCGACTGGTTGCGGAGCGTGCCGAAGACGGCGGTGTTTCGCGATCAGGTTTTTCTTTGTCACGCCACGCCCGATCACGACGAAGTCTATTGGCTGGAGGCGGTTCTGCCCGATGGCACGGTGCGAATGTCCGGGCTCGATGCGATCGAGGCGCGTGCGACTGATATTACGCAGTCATTGATCCTCTGCGCGCACACCCATGTTGCGCGCGCAGTCAGGCTTCGCGACGGCCGGCTGATCGTCAATCCCGGCAGCGTCGGTTCGCCCGGCTATCGCGATGTCCATCCGTATCCGCACGTCATCGAAGCCGGCACCCCGGACGCGCGCTACGCGATCCTCGAACTGGCTGACGGCAAGTGGCACGTGACGTTCCGCCATGTGCCGTACGATCACGCGGCGATGGCTGCGCTGGCACGGCAGAACGGTCAGTCTGAACTCGCATCCGCGCTGGCGACGGGCTGGATTCGAACCCGAGACTGAGTCTCGTTCCCATCCTCTCGTGTCCCGGACGCGGCGCGGCACGAAGTGG
>DAIMKE010000160.1:0-9255 GCA_036721875.1 Bradyrhizobium sp.
CACGTGGTGATGAAGGCGCTCAGGCGTGGCGGGGAGTCTTTCGCAAGCCGGTTCGAGGTGAAATTCTATCCCGGCGGCAGCCAAACCCTGTGGAGCAGCTACCTTCCGGTGTTCAGCGCCGACGGTAGGTCCGACATACTCGTTCTATTCGACGGAGACCGGAAGCCGTCGACGGACCTTCCAGACCCCGCCGGCGTACCCGAAGCGGGGTCAGAAAAGTTGAGGGAAACCTTGAACTCCTGTGCAGGCGTGAGAATTAGGTTCGGTGTCGACGGTGGCGCGGAAGGAAGCGACAAATCCCAAATCGACTCCGCCGTACGCGGCCTCGTGAAGTGGGCTCGCGAGCATGTCGATTACCTCCCGGGCGCGATTCCGGAAGCGTTCGTCTGGGACAACATGATTAAGGCCGCGGAGACCGAGGAGTTCGAGAACAACCCCGACCCCAAGAGGCGGTTCGACGATCTCGCCCGGAAGGAGCTTGACAGAGAGCCGTTCGAAAGCGTCTCGTCGCAGGACATCTTAGCTACTCAGCTCCGCAGGCTGGCCACCATCTCCGCCGATCATCCAGACCTGGTGAGGCTGTATACGCGATTGGCAAAGGCTGCCGGCTCATAACCGCGCCGGGCTCATCCAGCGCCAAGGTTCCTCTGCGCTGCGGTTTGTCGGGCAGAAACTCGGTCGGGACCCGGTGAGGCCACAAAAATTCCGACTAAAATAGCAGGGAAAACGCGCCCGGCGGTTCCGCCCGCCGCTTGGCGTTTTCTACACGCGCCGGTAGCATGGCTCGACCTTCCGCGCGGGGCAGAGGGGAAGTCGAGTAGCGTGATGATTTTCTACGATTTTTTCAGCGGTTGCGGCGGCACCAGCCAAGGGATGCGGGAGGCGGGGCTTACCATCAAATTAGGCATCGATCTCGACCGCGATTCGGCCAGAACCTACCGGAAGAATTTCCCCGCTGCGCGATTTATCGAGCGTGATATCAGGCAACTGAGGGTCAAGGATATCGCGCCTCATGTCAGCTCCAGCAAGAGGCGGCGCCCCATCGTCTTCGGTGCTTGCGCGCCTTGTCAGCCGTTCTCCAAGCAGCGCCGGTCAGACCGTCGGGTTGACGCTCGCAAGGATCTTCTGGGAGAATTCCACCGCTTCGTGCGGGCATATTTGCCGGAGTACGTCTTCATTGAAAACGTTCCGGGACTGCAGTCGGTCGACGACAAAGAGGGCCCTTTCGCGCAGTTCCTTGAATTGCTTACCCGGCTCGGATATTGGCACGCTCACCAGGTCGTTCTGGCCTCGCACTACGGTGTGCCGCAGCACCGTCGACGCCTTGTTTTGATTGCAAGCCGGCTCGGCCCGATTTCATTTCCGAAGCCCACCCATGGTCCCAGCACCGGGCGGAAGAAGTTACCCTCGGTGTGGGAGGCGATCCGCCACCTGCCGCCAATTCCGGCCGGTGGGATGCATCCCCGGATTCTGAATCATAGAGCGGCCGGTCTTTCCGAATTGAACCTTCTCCGGATCAAAGCGACGCGTGCCGGCAGTACCAGGAAGAATTGGCCGGCCGAGCTTGTTCTCGATTGCCATAGAGAACATGACGGCCATTCCGATGTCTACGGCCGAATGGCGAAGAACTCGCCGGCGTCCGCGCTTACGACGCGGTGCATTAGCCTTTCGAACGGTCGGTTCGGACATCCGGTACAGCACAGGGCTATCAGCGTCCGGGAGGCGGCCTGTCTTCAAAGTTTTCCGATGAATTTTGAGTTTCTCGGAAATCTCGAATCAACGGGCCGTCAAGTCGGCAACGCGGTTCCAGTCGCAATGGCGCGCGTCTTCGGCAAAGCGATAGATCGGCACTACCGCAAGTACCAAAAAGAGAAGCGTCGTTGATGGCTACGTTCCGCGTAAGAGCACGGACCGTCGACATGCTCGGGCGGCAGCAGATCGCCGGTATCCCGACGGCGATAAGCGAGCTCTTTAAAAACGCGCACGACGCATACGCGCGCAATGTCGAGGTCGACTACTTCAGACGAGAAAATCTTTTCGTCTTACGAGATGACGGTCTCGGCATGACAAAGGATGATTTCGAGCAAAGATGGCTGTCGCTGGGTACTGAAAGCAAGCTTGGCACCGCAACGCTAAGCATGCCGCCAAGGGACATGGATCAACCCAAACGTCCCACTCTCGGAGAAAAGGGCATCGGCCGCTTAGCCGTCGCGATCATCGGCCCTCAGGCTCTGATCCTCACGCGAGCGAAGCGCGAAAGGGAAGCCAGTGACAAGCTCGTCGCAGCCTACATCAATTGGACGATGTTTGAGCTTCCCGGCGTCGATCTTTCCGATATTGCGATTCCCCTTCTGGAAATTCCGGGCGGACGTCTGCCCGGTGCAAAAGATGTGTCGCGGATGCTCGCGGAGGCGTCGCGGTGCCTCGAAAAGCTCAGCGATCGAAGCGACGCCCGCAAGGTCCGCGAGATTAGAGATCAGCTATCGGCCTTCTCGGTGGACCCGAGCGAATGGGAATGGGAAACGGGCACGCCCGAGTTGCGCGGTCAAGGTTGCGGCACGCACTTTTTCATACAGCCAGCGGATACCATCATCCAGGATGACATCGATAGCCGACAATCGGAGAGCAAAGCGACGCGATTTGAACGTAACCTGGTCGGATTCACAAATACGATGGTACCAGGTCGCGCGCCTCCGATCGTCGCCAGGTTCAGAGACCACAAGACCGAAGGTCCCCCCACTGAACTGATCGCGGATACCGCATTCTTCACCCCGGATGAATTCCAGGAGGTTGATCATCATTTCAGAGGAACTTTTGACGAATACGGTCAGTTTCGGGGGCAGGTAGGCGTCTATCAAATGAAGCCTGAAGATTACGTTCTGACGTGGAGCGAGTCGGACGGCAAGAAAACGCAATGTGGGCCGTTCAACCTGAGCTTCGCCTACATGCAAGGAACCCCCAGGGACTCGCTAGTACCTCCAGATGAGCACAGCAGGATGCGGCGGAAGCTCGACCGCATCGGAGGATTGTATGTCTACCGAGACGGGATCCGGGTGCAGCCTTACGGCGATTCCGATTTCGATTGGTTGGACATCGAAAGGAACAGGACGCTCGGCGCCGGTTACTACTTCTACTCGTATAGACGAATTTTCGGTTTCATCGAGCTCGGTGCGGGAAAGAACGACGCTCTGTCGGAAAAGGCGGGCCGGGAGGGTTTTCGGGACAACACGGCCTATCGTCAGCTCCGTTCGATCCTGATGAACTTCTTCGTGCAGACCGCCGGGGACTTCTTTCGCGAGAGCGGGAAGTTTGCCGATGCCCATCTGGAACGTAAGGCAGAACTCAATCGCAACGAGGAAATCCGCCGAACACAGGCTTCGAACGTTCGAAAGAAGAGGGCCGTCTTTCAAGAATCCATGGGCAAGGCCTTCAGCATGTTCGACGATGGCAGCGCCCAACGCCAGGTCAAGGCGGTCTTCGAGACAACAAAGCTCGAAGCGGACGGAGTGATCCGGCAGAAGATTCCGACGCAACAAAAGGCGATGGCCTTGATGCGGATCGAAAAGTCAGGCCGCGAAAAGATAGCTGAGATCAAACGCTCCGTCGCCATCACCAAACCGAGGGGCGTCAGTCTTTCCCGGGCGCTGTCTAACGAATGGAGTTCCTATTCGAGTCACCTTGAAAGACTGGTGTCCGAGACCTTCGAGCCGACGGAAAATGAAATCGAACGCTATGTGTCGAAGATAGCGGCTTCATCACAGATACCGCTGAACGACGCCGCTCGGCTTACTGCCGCCGTCTCGGAATTCACCGAAGACGCGTTGCGTTCGGTGAGAAGTCTCCGGACGGACGTAGGCGCTCTAACGAGCCAGATCGCCAACAAGGTGAGGGATACGACGAGAGACAGCTATCATGCGGTCAATCACGCCGTCGACGAAGTGATGGCTGAACTAGACAAGTTGCAGCGCTCCTCGACCCGCACGAAGGACTTGTCGGCGGTACGTGAAGAACTCGCGCGAAGGATTACGACCGTCCACCAAACGGAAACGGCAAGGCTCGAAAGGCTTCGTGATCAACTTAATGAAGTGAATCGAGTGTGGGAAGAAGGCGCTTTCGATACGACGGAACTGACGGTTGCCATCGAAGAAGAGCTCGACGAACTGCGTGAGAGGCGCGATACGGATATCGAACTCGCCCAAATCGGATTGGCCCTCAACACGGTCAGTCATGAGTTCGAAAAGAATGTCGGGAGCATTCGCGAAGGCATCCGGAGGCTAGGAGCCTGGGCCGCAGAAAACCCTGAATTAAATGACTTGCATCAGGAGCTGCGCGTCAGTTTTGAGCACTTGGATGAGTACCTGACGCTCTTTACGCAACTCGACCGACGCGCAAATGCTACGCAGATCGAAATCACGGGAAAGCAGATATTTGAGTTTTGCGAACGGCTCTTTTCGGCTCGTCTGCAGCGTCATCGTATCAAATTCGTTGCCTCGACGTCGTTTCGTCGAGCGACTTTGGAAAGTTACCCCTCCTCGATCTATCCCGTGTTTGTGAACCTGGTGGACAACGCGATCTACTGGTTGCAGCGAAACCGCGGCGAACGGACGATCACGCTCGACGCAGACGGCGCGGACCTGCTGATACGCGACAATGGACCGGGAGTATCCATACGTGATCGTGAAAATATCTTCGCGCTGAATTTCTCGCGGAAGCCGGGCGGCCGAGGAATGGGCCTGCACATTTCGAGGGAAACGCTTGCGCGCGCCGGCCTTAAACTCGACATCGATCCGCGCGTCGAAGGCGAGGGTGCCACGTTCAGGATTGCCCACTCGGCGGATGCTCGCGGGAAGACGGGACGCAAGCGCAAATGAGCGTTGAAACTGTACTGAAGACCTTCAACGACTATCGGGTGGCCGCGACCCGCGAATTTGCTCACACAATGATCGTCGTCGATGACGAAGCTTGGAAGCCGATCGCATCTGCGACGTTGCCCCGCGCCGGACTGCGGCCTCCAAGAAGGGGGCGGTCGGCTCCTGTTCAGACTGCCCAACAACAGGAGATGTTCCAGATCAGGCACGCCCTCGATACGGAAACCCTGGTCGCTGCTGCCATGGAACTTGGACTGGTTTGTTCGATAGTTCGGCCTCCCAAGACCCTGAGCATCAAGGCGCAGGTCGGGGAGGCGGCGAGGCGAGCAGACATTGTTTGTCTTGATTGGGAAATTCACAACGATGGAGGGGATGCCGCCACCAGCATGATCGTTGAGATCGTGCGTGCGGATGAGCGGCGCAATGGACGCCTTCGCCTCATCGCCATCTACACGGGTGACACTTCGAACAACAAGATACTGGAAAAGGTATTCGAGGCGATTCCACAGTCTTATCGGGAACGTTACAAGCTCGATCGCGACGCGATCCGGATAGAGAGTAATCACGGGCTCCGGATCGTTTGCCTGTTCAAGGCACACGGCGTCCAATTGGCGGACGCGAGGAAGGAGCGACAGGTCCGGGAAAAGAATTTACCGGAGCGTTTGCTGCAGGAGTTTGCGCTTCTTGCAGGCGGGCTGCTGTCGAACGTTGCCCTCGCCACGATCGCCTCGATACGAAACTCGACCCATCATGTTCTTGCGAAGATGACTTCCGCGATGGATGGTCCGTATTTTCACCACCGGGCGGTCGTCGCGGCAGCGCCCGAAGCGGAGGAATATGGGGTGGACGTGGTCCTGAGCGACCTGAAGAGTGCCGTTGACAAGACCGATGTCGCCCAGAAATTCGCTGGCGCTGCCGCGATCACGGCGCGCATCCATGAGATCGCCGGCGAGTCTCCGACCCTGCGTCTTATTCATGGAAAGGTTGAATCTCCTCAGCAGTTCGATGTTGATGTGAAGGACGCAATCAAAATTGTTGTGGAGGGAAATAGCGTCGCGCATGGGACGATAAGCACGCCTAACAAACCGGGGATCAAAGTTTTTCGGAAAGAGATATCTTCGCTTTTTTGCACAGATCCCGGAAAGGCGCGAGCGGCTATGCTCGAGTTCGCTCTGCTTACGGGCGTGCGCGCGCATCCTGGAAGCCACCTTTACCGGGAAGGCAAGAAGGTGCCCCAGCTCGGACTGGGTTCCGTCGTTGCCACTGACAAGAAGCACTACT
Source organism: Bradyrhizobium sp. (assembly GCA_036721875.1). GTDB lineage: Bacteria > Pseudomonadota > Alphaproteobacteria > Rhizobiales > Xanthobacteraceae > Bradyrhizobium. The sequence goes on from DAIMKE010000160.1 coordinate 6,150, forward strand.
TCCTCTGTCTTCAAGCGTCCTGCGATTCCGTCCGTCTAACAAAGTCGTCAGCTTTCCTGTTTATTCCGCTCGTGACCTCAAGCGAAACCCCGGAGGTGGTTGTGCCGGTACTGGGCCGTGGCGGGGCCGTGCATTGCATTGGATTGTCTTCTCCGGCGACGGCATACGCTGAATCTCGCTCAATCCGTTTCGAACCGAATGCAAAAAGTCGTACGGTCGTCGCTGCGAAGGTGACCGGACGCCGTGGTCTATTTTTCTTATCTGTCGATGGGACGTTGTACAGATGGGTTGCAGATTTAAAGCAGCGGCGTGCACTTCGCGCGGCGCAAAAACTGGGTCAAAGTCTGGGGCGCCTCGGGTTCGACGAGTTCGAACCATTCCGGCAGGGCAACGATTAACTCCTTCGGCGGAAGAGCGTATGGACGCGGTGTCTCCAAAGGAAGCAAAGTCGCGCAACATGCGCGCAGTGCGCGGAAAAGACACGAAACCTGAACTCGAAGTGAGGCGCGCCGCTCATGGGTTAGGACTTAGGTTTCGATTATTCAGGCGCGACCTTCCCGGCCGGCCTGATCTGACATTTCCAAAACGGCGGACTGTGATTTTCGTCAATGGTTGCTTTTGGCACCAGCACCACGATTGCCGTAAGAGTGCGATTCCAAAATCCAACGTAGAGTTCTGGGCGACAAAGCTCGAAAAAAACGTTCTCCGCGACCAAAGAAATTTCGAGGAACTTCAACGGCAAGGCTGGCGGGTAGTTGTCGTTTGGGAATGCGACCTTGCTCGGTTTGGTGCCGCAAAGATCGTAAGAGATGTCTTCAAGATAGCGCCCGCGTCGAGAGCAAAGCCGGCCAAGCCAAGGTAGAGGCTCCAGACGGTTTCACCGGGGATGAGGGGCGCCTCCTGCCAGACGCCGCGCGATCGCAGTCGGTTCGCCGCCTGCTCAGGCTCAGATCTCAGCTAAGCTCAGGCCAGCAGTTCCGTTCGTTAGACTGATCGAGCGATCTTTAATGCCGGCGTCCAACCGGCGCGCGAAGCCTAGCCCGTCATATCCCCGGACGAAACGCCACCACGCGAACCTCTCCGTAGCTACCCACTGGACCCGACCGATCCAGTTAAGTTTGAGCTCGATCAGCGTCTGCCGTTGGCTGCGGTGGCGCCGGATAGGACTACGGGTTTTGTTCGATCTCGATGTATCGCATCAATGTCCCAAACGCAGTCACCCGCGCCGGCCGGGACGTGGACGTACCGGGTCGGTATCGTGGGGACGCGATCGAACACCGCATCAACCATTCTCCGGTGGAGCCAGCGCGTCGTCGCTGGCAGCATGTCGCGCGCAACGTTCTCAGTGCCGTCGCCTGTCCAACCTTCAAATCCGTCGGCAGCTGACCATTGACTAAAGATCGGCTGAGGCGGCGTGCACCGGCTGAGGCGAGATGTCGTAGGCGTTTATCTGTACCCCCGGCAATACTACGCCATGCTACGCAATGATGCGATGACATCGATGGACCGATTGCAACCCGGTCTGTTTTTCTGTCTCTGCACCCGAACACACAAGTTGGGGATGGGGAAGAAAAGCGATGCCATATGTGGATGCTAGCGGAGCGAGGCTTTACTTCGAGCAGAGCGGCCACGGTTATCCGATTATCTTGATCCATGAGTTCGCATCAGACATCCGTGGGTGGAAGTCCCAGCTTCGCCATTTCTCCCGTGGCTACCGCTGTATCGCCTACAATGCCCGGGGCTACCCACCAAGCGAAGTCCCGGAGGATTTCGCCTCATATGGTTGGGAGCTAGCGGTCGACGACATCGCCGCCGCGATGCGGGGCCTCAAGATCGAGCGTGCCCATCTGGTCGGCTTGAGCATGGGCGGATATGCCGCCCTGCAGTTTGGATTGCGGTATCCGGAAAAAGCCAGTGCGATTGTCGCAGCAAGCGTGGGGTCCGGCTCTCATCGTTCCCGGCGTGACGCCTGGTTGAGGGAAACGTCGGTTCTCGCGCGCATATTTATCGACCATGGAATGGTAGGGGTGGCCGAGAGGATGGCGCGCGGTCCGGCCCGCATCCAATTGAAATACAAGGACCCGACGAGTTGGCGGGAATTCGTGGTCCGTCTGCGGCAACATTCGCCGCAGGGAATGTCGAACACGATGGCACGCTGCCAGGCCTTGCGGCCATCATTGCATGACTTGCGCGATCAATTGTCTGACATGGCGGTTCCAGTATTGCTCGCCGTGGGTGACGAGGATGTCCGCTGCCTTGAGACCAACCTGATGCTCAAATCCGTGCTTCCCAACGCTGGTTTATGGATCTGTCCCAATACCGGCCATGCGATCAATTTGGAAGAACCGACGGCATTCAATGCTCAAGTCGAAAACTTCCTGGGCGCTGTCGAACGTGGCAGCTGGCGTCACGGATTTCCGAGAACCGAGATTGATCCAGGCTCGGGATTGTCTCGATGCGCATGTCGGGACCATTCGCGCGTCCAGATCGATCAGGAAATAGCCGGTGCAGACGTGGTTCGTTCGTACCACGGATGATGGCCTTGAGTTGCGTTCAAGCGAGATCCCCATGAAACCCAGAGTTGGCGTTTATCTCTCCGAGCAAATGGCCGCGCGGTTGGCAGACGCGGCCAAGCGTCCCGGCGCCACAAAATCGGCGCTCGTCGAAGCAGCGCTCGATCGTTTTCTCGGCTCTGACGACGACGTCGACGATACCGCTACGGTGGCGCACCGTCTCGCCGGATTGGGCCACCAGCTCGAGCAGCTTGATCGGAATCTCAGGATCGCGAATGAGACGGCCGCCCTTCACGCGAGATTCCATCTCGCCGTGACGCCGGTACTGCCGGCGGCCGCGCAGGGGTCGGCTTGCGCGCTCGGAGCAGAGCGGTTCGAAGAATTCGCCGCGCAAGTAGCAAGGCGAGTCGATCTCGGAACTCCCCTCATCCGGGAGACGATTCACAGGGGCAGCGCGGTGAGAGCGGACGCTTTCGCGCGCGACCTTGCGGAGCTCGAGTTGCTCGGCTCCAGATCCACTGCTTACCAACCAGGTGCCCCGGCACCGGCTGCGGTTGATGACGCCTCAGCGCCTGTTGCTGCCGTCGGGGAGG
>DAIMKE010000161.1:0-9249 GCA_036721875.1 Bradyrhizobium sp.
TGTCAGAGGAACCGGCAGAATGGAACGTGTGTTTCGGCGCTCGCGCCGGAAACGGGTTAGATGTCAGCGCGTACCGATGCGTTGGTGTCGCAGCAAGAAACCGGAAAAATTGCTGCGTCCATCAGTCTCCGTTACGTCCGGTTGCCATGCCGGCGCGAGCTGATGAGTCAACGCGCACGCGCCGATTCGTTCCTATTGTTCCGACGTGCGTGTCGTGGAGACCTTGCATGATGAATCTGTCTGGCGTCTGGAACATTCACCGCGCTGGCTGGTTCTTGGACCACTGATTCACTTTTTCCGGAGGACTACGATGAAGACTCTCATTGCTACCGCGCTTCTGAGCACTGCAATCGTCAGTGGCGCAGCCTACGCCCAGCAGGCTACGCCTGCCGAGCGCGCCGCACCGGCCGCGACGACTGCCGCCGCAAGTTCTGACAAGATGATGCTGAAGGGCAAATGGCGCGCGTCCAAGCTCATGGGCCTCGATGTTTACAACGAAGCCAATGAAAAGCTCGGCGACGTCAACGAGCTGATCCTGGACAAGGACGGCAAGGTTGCCGCCGTGGTGATCGGTGTCGGCGGCTTCCTGGGTATGGGTGAGCACGACATCGCCGTCACCATGGACAAGCTGAAGTTCATCGAGGAACCGGTTCGCACCAGTGCGGCGCCCGCGACCACGACGCGCGAAACGACGACCGGAACCGCCACGGCGCCGGCGAATACGACCACCACAACGACGACGACCGCGCGCACGGCCACCGCGACTGACTGGACCCCCGACCATGCCGTGATGAGCGGCACCAAGGACCAGCTCAAGGCGTTGCCGCAGTTCAAATACTCGGACTACAACTGAGGTAGCAGCAAAAAAAACGTCGAAGGCCCCACCTCGGTGGGGCCTTTTTCGTTTTGGTTTCTCGTTTGAGTTGTCTGCACCGCTCCCGCAGTGCGCCTCGTGCATAGACCTCGGAGCATGCAACAGGGTGAGGCTGTGACCGCGGCCTCACACCTTCTCGAACGGCATATCGATCTTGCTGCTCTTTTCCAGCCATGTCGGCACCGGCAGGTTCTTCGAGCGCATGAACGCCGGATTGAACAGCTTCGACTGATAGCGGTTGCCGGCATCGCACAGGATGGTGACGATCGTCTTGCCGGGTCCGAGCTGTTTGGCGAGCCGGATCGCGCCGGCGATATTGATGCCGCTCGAGCCGCCGAGGCACAGGCCCTCATGCTCGACCAACTCGTAGATCACGTTGACGGCTTCCTCGTCGGAAATGAGAAAGGCGTCGTCGACCCTGGCGGTCTCGACTACGGGCGTGACGCGGCCGAGCCCGATGCCTTCGGTGATCGAGTCACCCGGCGTCGATTTGGCCTTGCCGTTCTTGAACAGTTCGTACATCGCAAATCCATGCGGATCGGCGCAGGCATTGACGATGCCCGGATGCTTTTCCTTCAGATAGCGGCTGGTGCCGGCCAGCGTGCCGCCGGTACCGACCGAGCAGATAAAGCCGTCGATCTTGCCGCCGGTCTGTTCCCAGATCTCCGGGCCGGTGGATTCGTAATGCGCCTTGGCGTTGTCGAGATTGTTCCACTGATCGGCGAACAGCACGCCGTTCGGCTCGGTTTTGCGTAGCTGGGCGGCCAATCGCCGCCCGACATGCTGATAGTTGTTCTGATTGGCGAAGGGCAGCGCTGGCACCTCGATGAGTTCGGCGCCGCACAGCCGCAGCATGTCCTTCTTTTCCTGGCTCTGCGTTTCCGGGATCAGGATCAGCGTGCGATAACCGCGGGCGCTGGCGACCACCGCCAGGCCGATGCCGGTATTGCCCGCGGTCGATTCCACCACAAGCCCGCCTGGCTTGAGGTCGCCGCGCTTCTCGGCCTCGAGGATCATCCACTTGCCGGCGCGGTCCTTGACCGACTGGCCGGGGTTCATGAATTCGGCCTTGCCGAGAATCGTGCAGCCGGTGAGTTCGGAGGCGCGTCGCAGCTTGATGAGCGGCGTGTTGCCGATTGCCTCGATGACGTCTTTTTTGAAGATCATGTCGTTAAAATTGCCGTTTGATGCCTAATCGTTAAGCGACCCTAAAGGACCGCCGCGGGGCACACAAGCCAGCGTTAGGGTAGGGCCAGTCAGCCCGATTTCGCAAACACCACCTGGCGCACATCGATATTTCCCGACAGGAATCCCGCCTCGCAGTAGGCGAGGTAGTATTCCCAGAGCCTCCGGAAGCGGTCGTCGAATCCCGACGGGCCCAGGTTCGGCCAGGCCGCACGGAAATTGCTTCGCCAGATCGCAAGCGTCCTGGCATAATCTTGCCCGAAAATGCGTTCGCGGATGACGGGAACGCCGAAGCGTTCGCCGAGCGTTTTCAGGATCTGCGGCGAGGGCAGCATGCCCCCTGGAAAAACGTAGCGCTGGATGAAATCGACTTCGCGGCGGTAGGTCTGGAACAGGCTGTCCTGGATGGTAATGGCCTGGATGCCGGCGAGCCCGCCAGGCAGCAGGCGGTCGCGCAGTTGTGAAAAATATTTCGGCCAGAACGCCTCGCCGACGGCCTCGATCATTTCGATCGAGGCGATCCGGTCATAGCGGTCGCGCTCGTCGCGGTAATCCTGCAACCTGATCTCGACCCTGTCACTGAGACCTGCATTGTGAATGCGGGCCTGCGCGAAATCGCGCTGCTCCTTGCTGATGGTCAGCCCAACCACTTTGATGCCAAATGTCTTGGCGGCATACTCGGCAAAGCCGCCCCAGCCGCAGCCGATCTCCAATAGCTTTTGGCCGGGCCGCAGATCGATCGCTTCGGCAAGACGCCGGTACTTGTTGTGTTGGGCCGCGGTCAGGTCCGACGTGTCGTCCTCGAACAGCGCTGAGGAATAGGTCATGCTGGGATCGAGCCATGCTGAATAAAACGCATTGCCGATGTCGTAATGCGCATAGATGTTGTGGCGTGCGCCACGCCTGGTGTTGCGGTTGAGCCAGTGCCGGAAGATCTGGAAGGTGCGCGTCAGCGGCGTGCCGATCAGCATCGTCTGCATCCAGTCCTGGTTGACGCAAAACAGATAGAGGAATTGCGTCAGGTCGGGGGTGTCCCATTCGCCGCGCAGATAGGCCTCGGCAATGCCGATGTCGCCGCCGCGCAAGAGGCGGGAGGCGAAGCCGTAATCGTAGATCGTCATGGCGGCGGCCGGGCCCGGACCGTTGCCGCCAAGCCGGACAATGCGACCGTCAGCCAGGGTCACGTCGAGGGTGCCGTGCTGCAGTTTTGAACCGAACCCCAGCGCCAGCCGGACCAGGCGGGGCAATTCCGGAAACGTCGCGTCTACGGTTTCCGACGTGACCGAAATCAACTCGGACATGGGCGATCCATCGAACGGCGGTCGGTCCGGACCTGGCATGGCTGATCGACCCTGCTTCAGTCGTGGGCACGGGTGGACAACACCGGCGAAGTATAATCGCTGCTGTTCCCACTCGCCAAGCCGGTATTGCTGTCCACGCCCGTCCGCGGCACCAGCCGCGCCCCCTTGAGCCAGAGCCGCAGCGCCTCCCAATGGATCGCCGCGACGATCTTCAGGGTAACCAGCGGCAGGGCAAAGAACGCCCGCCACAACTGCCCGGTGCCGAGGGCGCGCCGCCGGCCAGTGAAGGTTGCAGCCAGCAGGGGGCCGTCGCGGTCAGTCTCCAGGATCCGCAACTGGACCCTCTCTTCCGGCGGGCGCACGCGAAAATGGTAGCGCATCGCCATCTCGATGAAAGGAGAGACGTAGAACAGCTTGTCCTGCTGCTGCCGCACGCCCGCAGAACTCATCTCGCCCGGTTTCACCGGGAGGATGTAGGGGTGGATCTCGCCAAAGGTGTTGCGCACTTCGTAGATCAGCAGCGCCAGTTCGCCGCTCGCGCGATAGCAGAAATAGACCGACAGCGGGTTGAAGGTGTAGCCGAGCAGGCGGGGATAGCAGAGCAGCAGCACCCGCCCGCCCGCCAGGTCAATGCCGTGCCCGGCCGCGCAACGCTGCGCATAGGCGCGGAGCGGCGAGCCGTCGCGCGCGCCATGGTCGGTCTCGTGGAAACTGTACAGCGCCGCGCGGTTGACGCCAAACAGCCGCGATTGCCGGTCCGCCTCCGTCAGGCGGTCGAGATCGATCAGCAGGCACATCACGCGGTAGCTGAAGCGATGGCCCATCGGCTTCAGCCGCGCATGCATCACCTCGCCGACGTAAAGCGCGGCCGCTGCGTCGGCAGGAGCTTCACGCGTTTTCCAGTTGGCGAAACCAGCGCGCATGGCTACTCCGCGGCTTCCGCCAGTCCCGGCGACGGTTCGCGCCACGGCGCCACCGCGCCCAGCGCTTCGGCGACCGCAAGACCGGAACGCAGGCCGTCCTCGTGAAATCCGTATCCGGTCCAGGCGCCGCAGAACCATGTGTGGCGCTTGCCCTGGATTTCAGGCAGCCGCTTCTGGGCCGCAAAAGCGGCGGCGTTATATTGCGGATGTTCGCACAGATACTTTCCGAATGTCAGCGCGGGGTCGGGCTCGACTGGTGGATTGAGGCTGACGAACAGGGGCTTGTCGTCGGCGATGCCTTGCAGCGGGTTCATCCAGTAGGTCACGGAGACGTCGTTGGCGACGTGTCCCTCGCGTGGCCAGCGCAGGAAATTCCACGAGGCCCAGGCGCGCCGCCGTTTCGGCATCAGCCTGGGATCGCGATGCAGGTAGACGGTGTTCGGTGAATATCCGATGGCGCCAAGAATTGAGCGTTCGCGGATATTGGCATCCGCCAGCATCGCCAGCGCCTGGTCGCTGTGCGCGGCGATCACCACGTGATCGTAGCTCGCGGCCTTGCCGAGACTGTCGTGGACGACGACGCCATGAGGCGTGCGCTCGATCGAGGTGACGGCGCAGCCGAGCTTGATCCGGTCGCGGAAGGCGGCCGTCATCTTCTCGACATAGCGCTGGCTGCCGCCCTTCACCGTGCGCCAGACCGGGCGGTCATATTGCAGCAGGCGGTGGTTGGCGAAGAAGGCAACGAAGTTCTCGGCCGGAAAATCCAGCATCTCGCTCGACGGCGCCGACCAGATCGCAGCGCCCATCGGGGCCAGATAGTCGGTCAACAGCCGCGGCGAGAAATGACGGGTGCGGAAATATTCGCCGAGCGTCAGGCGAGCGAGCCTGCCCGCCGCGTAATCTTCGACGCTCTGCTGGTTGAAAGTGAGGATGTCGCGCAGCATCCAGAGGTAGGAGGGCGACAGCAGGTTTCCGGGTTGGGCGAACAGCCCGCGCGCGGTTTCGAACCAGTTGTTGCCGCCGCCCCTCCACTCGAAGCGGCCGGTATCGGCGGTGACCGCAAAGCTCATGCTGCTTTCGACGGTCTCGACCCCGAGATGGGCGAACATCGCCGTCAGGTCGGGGTAGTTCAATTCATTGTAGACGATGAAGCCGATATCGACCGCGAGCGGCTTGCCGTCATAGTCGACGGTGACGGTATGGCTGTGCCCGCCGGGTCTCAGTTCTCGATCGTAGACGGTGACCGGATATCGTTTCGACAAGGTCCAGGCCGCGGCATTGCCGCTGATTCCCGTCCCGACCACCGCGATTCGCATTTTTGCCCCTCTGTTGCACGACTTTAAGGTACGGGGGACAGTTAGCGGAGTTTCAAACCGGCTGCGTGCGCGCATCGCGCGCAAAATGCGGGGATTCCTGGCTCAGAACACGGGGAAATCCCCATGAAATCTTCGTAAGTTTTGGCCGTCCTCATCCTCCCGACATCGCTCCAAGGCCCATAAAATAAGGGCTTCTGAGCTTTCTCGCGGTTTCTTGCGGTGCCGGAAGGCAGGCCGATGACGGCCGGGCGGGACTGTCCGCCTCCCATTCCCAGGGGTATTATGGTCGTCAGGTTCCAATGGAAGCATCACCCCTGTGAACGTGTCGAAAGCTACCCTGAGAAGCGTTCATGGTGCGCCGGGCCAAGACCTGCCCGGTGGAGAACGGGTGTGACCCATCGAAGTGCAGCGGCTGCGGTCGACGGCTGGTTGGCCCGCGTTCCAGGTGGCCGCCGGGTGGCGCGGTCGCTTGCGGTGCTTGGCCTCGTCGCCAGTTCCGCGGGCTGCATCCTGACCAAGGATTTACCCGATCTCGCGCTCGAGGTTCCCGACGCCTACAAGGCGGCCCGGCTGGCCGCCGCCAAGGACGCGCCGCCGACGCTCGACTGGTGGCGCGGTTTCCGCTCCAGGGAACTGACCGGCCTGATGGAAGAGGCGCAGACCGTCAACCTGGACATCGCCGCCGCCACCGCACGGTTCAAGCAGGCCGATGCGCAGGCGCGTATCGCCGGCGCGGCGTTATTGCCGAGCCTCAGCGGCACCGGGCAGGAGGCCTATTCACGCACCTCGGGATCCAGTTCCAGCGGCCTGACCAATGGCGGCCGCGAGGTGGTCAACTATTCGGCTTCATTCAGCGCCAGCTACGAGCTCGATTTCTGGGGCAAGAACCGCGACGCCGCCCAGGCCGCGGAGGAGACCGCCTCCGCCACCCGCTTCGATCGCGACGTCGTCGCACTGACGACGCTGACCACCGTCGCCAACGCCTATTTCCAGGTGCTCGCGGCGCAGGATCGGCTCCGCACCGCCCAGCGCAACATTGCCAGCGCCGAGCGCATCCTCAATGCCATCAAGGACCGGCTCCGGGCCGGGACCGGCAACGATCTCGACGTCGCGCAGCAGGAAAGCGTGGTCGCCAACCAGCGGGCGCTGGTGCCGCCGCTGCGGCAGACGCTCGATCAGAACATCAACGCGCTGGCAACGCTGGTCTCGCGTCCACCGGAAGCGGTGCGCGTCATCGGCGGGTCGCTCAACAGTATCGCCTCGCCGCGCGTGACACCCGGCCTGCCGTCCGAACTCCTGACGCAGCGTCCCGATATTCGCCGCCAGGAATCCCAGCTTGCTGCCGCGACCGCCAATGTCGGCAGCGCCCGCGCGCAGTTTTTCCCGAGCATTCAACTGACCGGGCAGGGCGGCTATCAGAGTTCGGCGCTGTCGTCGCTGTTTCAGCCGCACGCGGCGTTCTTCAGCATGGTAGGCAGCCTGACCCAGCCGATCTTCGACGGCGGCAGGATCCTCGGCAATTTCGAACTCACCAAGGCGCGGCAGGACGAACTGCTGCAGACCTATCGCAAGACCGTGGTGCAGGCGTTCGCCGATGTCGACAATGCCTTGATGTCGATCCGCCAGACCACGGAACGGCTGCGGCTGCAGCGCCAGGTGGTGTCGGCATCGCGACGGGCGTTCGAACTGTCCGAGCAGCAGCTTCGGGCAGGAACCGCCGATATCGTGACTGTGCTAAACACGCAGCAGACCTTGTTCCAGGCCGAGGACCTGCTGTGGCAGGCCCAACTGGCGCGGCTGCTTGCGATCGTCAGCCTCTATCAGGCGCTGGGGGGCGGCTGGGAGCCCAGGATGGAAAGGCCGGTTGATGCTCTTTAAGCCGGAAGACGACAAGGCGAAGATCGCCGGCAAGCGCGTGGCGCGCGGCATCGGCCGCCGCTTCGTATCGCTGACGATCACGCTTCTGATCCTCGGCGGCCTCGGCTATCTCGGCTGGAACGCGTTTCAGCAGAAGCAGGGCGCGGGCCGCGGCGGCTTCGGCGGACCCGGCGCGCGCCTCGACCTTCCGGTGCCGGTACTGGCGGCGACGCCCCGCACGCAGGATGTGCCAGTTTACCTGGATGCCGTGGGCTCGGTCCGCGCGTTGAACACCGTGGTGGTGCGCGCCCAGGTCGACGGCAAGCTGATCGCGGTGAACTTCGTCGAAGGCCAGGACGTCAAGAAAGGCGACGTGCTCGGCGAAATCGATCCGGTGATCTATCAGGCGCAGTACGATCAGGCCGTGGCGAAGAAGGCGCAGGACGAAGCGCTGCTCGCCAACCAGAAGCTCGATCTTGCGCGGTATCAGCAGCTTGCCGCGTCGAACGCCGGCTCCAAGCAGCAGGCCGACACGCAGCGTGCGGTGGTGGCCCAGCAGGAGGCGCTGGTGAAGGCCGACCAGGCCGCAATCGACAACGCGGAGGCGATGCTCGGCTACACCAAGATCGTCGCGCCGCTGTCCGGGCGCGCCGGCCTGCGCCAGGTCGACCAGGGCAACATCATCCGCGCGGCCGACGCCACCGGTCTCGTCATTATCACCCAGTTGCAGCCGATCGCTGTGCAGTTCAGCCTGCCGCAGCAGCAGATCGTGCGGGTCAATGCCGCGGCGGCCAAGGGCACGCTGGCGGTGGACGTGTTCGGCAATGACGGCGTCACCGTGATCGATACCGGTACGCTCAAGGGCATCGACAACCAGGTCGATCCGACCACGGGAACGCTGAAGCTGAAGGCCGAATTCCCCAACGGCAAGTTCCAGCTCTGGCCGGGGCAGTTCGTCAACGTGCGGCTGAAAGTCGAGACACTCGAGAAGGCGATCGTGGTGCCGACCTCGGCGGTCCAGCGTGGTCCGGCCGGGACGTTCAGCTACGTCATCGATCCCGACAACGTCGCGACCGCGAAGCCTGTCGTGGTGACCCAGCAGAACGAAAACGACGCGGTGATCGCGAACGGGCTGACCACGTCGGACCGCGTGGTAACCACAGGCTTTGCCAACCTGTCGGATGGCGCCAAGGTTCTGATTGGAACCGACGACCGCGCGCCGTCACCCGATCTCGCGCCGCGCAAGCGCAGCCGCGGCCCCGACGCGAAGGGCGGCGAGGCCGGGCAGGGTCAGGTCAAGGAAGGGCAGGTAAAGGAAGGCCGCGGCAAGCGCGAGGGCGGCGAGGGCGATCAGAAGGGACGAACCGGGCCAGCGCAGGCCAATGGGCAGGCAGGCGGCGCCGCGAAGTGAGGACGCAACCATGAGCGTCTCCGAGCCATTCATCCGCCGGCCGATCGCGACCTCGCTGTTGGGGATCGCGCTGATGATCGGCGGCGCGCTCGGCTATTGGGCGCTGCCCGTTTCGGCGCTGCCGCAGGTCGACTTCCCGACCGTGCAGGTGACGACGCAACTGCCCGGCGCCAGCCCCGACGTGATCGCTTCGCTGATCACCGCGCCGCTGGAGCGGCAGCTCGGCCAGATTCCGTCGATGACGTCGATGCAGTCGACCAGTTCGTTCGGCGTCAGCCAGATTTCGCTGCAGTTCGATCTCAACCGCGATATCGACGGTGCGACCCAGGATGTGCAGGCCGCGATCAACGCCGCGGCCGGAATCCTGCCGAAGAACCTGCCG
>DAIMKE010000162.1:0-9230 GCA_036721875.1 Bradyrhizobium sp.
CATGCCGCGCGCGATCGCCACCCGCTGCTTCATGCCGCCGGACAGCGTGTGCGGGTAGGCGTCGACGACGCGGGTCAGGCTGACCTTCTCGATGTAGGCCCGCGCGCGCGCCTCGGCTTCCTTGCGCGGCAATCGTCGCGTCATCAGCAGCGGAAACATCACATTCTCGAGCACGGTCTTCCAGGGCAGCAACTGGTCGAACTCCTGGAAGATCATCATGCGGTCGGCGCCGGGCTCGGATATTTCCCGGCCGCTGATCCGCATCTTGCCTTCGCTCGGCGTCATGTAGCCGCCGACCGCCTTCAACAGCGTCGACTTGCCGCAACCGGACGGGCCGAGCAGCACGAAGCGATCGGAGCGATCGACCGTGAAGCTGACCCGCTCGGTCGCGGTTACGACCGCGCTGGTCGTCTTGTAGCGCAGCGTCACGTCGCTGACGTCGAGAAGCGCGGCCATGGCCCTCAGTTGCCTTTCAGATCGTGCGAGAGCGGCAAGTAATAGTCGGTGAAGGACTTGGGCATGGTCTTCAGCGTACCGGTCTTGAACAGATGCGCGGCGAACTTCATGGTGCCCTGCGGCTGCAGATTCCATTCCATCATGCCGGGCTCCTTGAGCCACGCCAGCAGGTCATCGACGCTGGTCTTGTCGCCGGTGACCTCCTTGTAGATTTCGACCGCCGCTTTGGTGTCGCTGCGGATCAGGTCGTGCGCCTCCTTCGTGGCGTCGCGCACCGCCTGCACGATCTTCGGGTTGGCGTCGGCGAATTTGGTCGTGGTGAAGAACTGCGCCTGGCTGAGCGGGCCGCCCATGATGTCCGGCGAAGACAGCACCACATGCGCGCCGCGTACGTTCTTCAATTCGAGGAAAGTGAAGGGAGGAATGGCAAAATGATTGCGTACCTCGTGCTGGGCGTTGGTCATCGCCACATAAGCGTCGGGATGACCGAGCTGCACGGTGTTGGGATCGAGCTTCGACCATTGGTCGGCGCCAAAGGTTTCGCCGGCAGCGATCTGCAGCACGATCGCCTGCGTCGATACCTTGACCGTCGGCACCGCGATCTTGTCGTTCGGGCCGAAATCCTTGATCGACTTGATGTTGGGGTCGCGGCTGATCAGCGTCATCGGCTGCGCCGAGGTGGCGACGATGCCCTTGACGCCGCCGCGGGTGCGATCCCACAGCAGCAGGAGATTGCCGGTCCCGGTGTTGAGGATGTCGACGCTGCCGGCCAGTAGCGCGTCGGTCTGCGCGCCGCCGCCGCTCAGATTGATCCATTTGGTGGTGACGCCGGGCACGCCGAGCGAAGCGGCGTGCTTCTCGACCAGCTTGTTCTTTTCCATGATATGCGAGGGCATGTAGAAAATGCCCGGCTGCCGCGACAGTGAGATCTCGGCCTTCTGCTGGGCCAAGGCCTGCGAGCCCGGCAGCAGCACCATGGCGAGCGTCACGATGGCGCCCGCGCAGGCGCTCCACATCCTGTTTTTCATTGTACGTCTCCTCCGGCCTGGTTGACGGCCCTGGGTGAGATGCACTAATGTATTAGTGTATCTGAAGCAAGCGTCTTCTGAAACGGGCGGTTTGATGGCTACCCAGCAAAGCGTTCCCCGCCGCGCCGCCCCGCGTTCCTCCGACCGACTCGATCGCGACCGTCAGGCCGCGCCGCAGGTGTTCGAGCGCCTGCGCGGCATGATTATTTCGCTGGAACTGCCGCCAGGGTCGCCGCTGTCGCGTGCCGCGCTGGCAACTCAATTCGGGGTGAGCTCGACGCCGATCCGGGATGCGCTGATGCGGCTCGAAGAGGAAGGACTGGTCGACGTCTTCCCGCAACATGCCACCGTGGTCAGCCAGGTCGATATTCGGCTGGCGCAGCAGGCCCATTTCCTGCGTCAGGCGGTCGAACTCGAAATCGTCCGCATGCTGGCGCTCCGCCATGACCACAAGGCCGTCGCCGCGGAACTGAATGCCACGATCGCCCGCCAGCAGCACTACGCCAAGGCCGGCGATTTCGAGAAGTTCATGGCGGCCGACAACGAGTTCCACGGCCAGCTCTACGCGGCAGCCGACAAGCAGGACATCTGGTCGCTGGTGCGCAGTCGCAGCGGGCATATCGACCGGTTGCGGCGGCTGCACCTGCCCTCCCCCGGCAAGGCCCACGATATCGTGCGACATCACAAACTGATCGCGAAGGCGATCAGCGCAGGCGAACCCGACGAGGCGCAGAAGCACCTCCGTACGCATTTGTCGGGTACGCTCAGCGAACTCGCCCAGATCCGGGCGCGTTACCCGGAATATCTGAGCAACTGACGCCGCGCCGATCCCGCCGGATTCCGGCCCGGACTACTTCACCATGGCGACGAAACTCGGGGGCGGTATCCAGCCTGCAGAAGCCGTTCAAACCCTTTCTTCGGCTCCCACCTGACCCGCGACCCTGTTGCTTCCGACCATTGATGCGCAATAGCATCCGATTCGAACCGGCCCGGCGCCGGACAGTGTGGGAGGGCGTGCGGACACCAAAATGACGCTCGCAACGAGGCTTGCCATCGCGATGGTGGCGTTGGTCGCGATCGCCGTTTCCGCGGTCGGATGGCTGAACTATCGCAACCTGGAACAGGCGCTCCTGCAGCGCGCGCGCGACCGCATCGAGACGCATTCGCGGCAGGTGGCGACCGACCTCGAATATTATGCGGCTAGCGCGACCGGAGATGTCCTGGGCTTTCGTTCCGCCGTGGCGCTGCACGGCCTGATCCGCGCACGCAGGGCGGGTGGCATCGATCCGCTCGACGGCGTTTCCGAGAAGGCGTGGCGTGAACGGCTGGCGTCACGTTTTGCGGCGGAACTCGAAGCCAAGCCTGCCTACGCGATGATGCGGATCATCGGCCTTGACGACGACGGCCGCGAGCTCGTCCGTGTCGACCGCGCGGGACCGAACGAGACGGTCCGGATCGTGCCCGAGGAAAACCTGCTGCAGCGGAACGATCGCAGCTACTTCCAGGAAGCGACCCGGCTGGGTCCCTCGCAAATCTACGTCTCGCCGCTCGACCTCGGTCGCCGCAACGGCCAGATCGAGGAAATCCACCGGCCAACGCTCCGCATCGCGGCGCCGATCTTTGCCGAGGACGGCAAGCCGTTCGGCATTTTCATGATCAATGTCGACATGCGTCGGGCGTTCGACCGTGCCCGGTCGTCGGTGGGGCGCGGCGAGAACATTTACGTCGTCAACAGGCATGGCGATTACCTCATTCACCCCGATCGCTCGCAGGAGTTCGGCTGGCTGCTCGGCAACAAGACCGACTGGAAGGCCGACTTCCCGCATCTGGCGTCGCAGGCCGGAGCAACCCAGGGCAGCGCCGAAATCGTGCCGGATGAAGCGGCGCGGTCCGGCGGGATAGCGCTTGCGCCGGCCCTCCTGGCCGGCGCCGAATGGGTCGGTGTGATCGAAACCGCCCCCAACGCCGCCATCATGGCGCCGGCCGCGAGCATCCGGAATACGTCGCTGCTCGTCGGCCTGATCGCGGTGCTGTGCGCGGCGGCGCTGGCGGTGCTGATCGCGCGGTCGCTGACCCGGCCGATCGTGCAATTGACCAAGGCCGTCCAGGGCGCCGCCCG
The DNA here is from genome assembly GCA_036721875.1 of Bradyrhizobium sp. Classification (GTDB taxonomy): domain Bacteria; phylum Pseudomonadota; class Alphaproteobacteria; order Rhizobiales; family Xanthobacteraceae; genus Bradyrhizobium. The sequence continues at coordinate 3,604 of DAIMKE010000162.1, forward strand.
CAACGGCAAGGTTGCCATACCGGTCGAGGCGCGCGGCGAGACCGGCGTGCTGGCGCGGGCGTTCTCGCAGGCGATCGAGGAGGTCAATGCAAAGACCCTCGCGCTCGAACGGGAGGTCCAGGAGCATCGCCGCACCGAAGCGGCGCGCGACCATCATGCCGAGCGCGAGCGCCTGTTCAGCGCCGCGGTCGAATCGTCCAACGACGCCATCATTACGATGTCGCTCGACGGTACGATCACCGGCTGGAACTCGGCGGCGGAGCGGCTGTTCGGCTACACCGCCGTGGAGGCCGTAGGCGAGAACATCACGCTGCTCGTCCCCGATGACCGCCGGACGGAGATCCAGGACGCGTTGCGGCGGATCGGCTGGGGCGAAAGCATCGAGCACAATGAAACGGTGCGGCTGCGAAAGGGTGGCAGCCCGGTGGAGGTCTCGCTCAGCATCTCCCCGATCAAGTCGCCTTCGGGCGCGACCATCGGCATCTCCAAGGTCGTCCGCGACATCAGCGATGCGAACAAGACCAGGCAGGTGTTGCGGCAACAGGCCGAGGAGCTTCGCCGGATCTTCGAGACCTCGCAAGACCTGATCATGGTGATGGACTCCCGGGGATTTCTGGTTCAGATCAGCCCGAGCTGCGATGCCATACTGGGCTATCGCCCGGAGGAAATGATCGGCCGCAGCGGCGTCGATTTCATCCATCCCGACCATCTCGAGAACTCCCGCGAGGAAATGCGCGCCGCGCGGCGCGGGCAACGCCCGAAGATTTCGGACACGCGCTGCATGCACAAGGACGGGCATGCCGTATGGCTGTCCTGGCTCGGCACATGGTCCGACCCGGTCAAGCGGTTCTTCTTCGTCGGCCGCGACATGACCGAGAGCCGGCAGGTGCAGGAAACGCTGCGCGAAAGCGCGCAACTGGCGCGCGGCATCATCGACACGGCGCTCGATGCCTTCGTCCAGATCGACGCGCAGGGCATCATCCTGGACTGGAACACGCAGGCCGAAAATCTGCTGGGCTGGCGGCGCGATGAAGCGTTAGGCAGAAACGCGTTCGAACTGATGGGCCGGCCGGAGGGACCGCTCAAGATCGCCCTGCAAGCGTTCCTGCTTTCACGCGAGCATGTCGTTCGTCAGCCCCGCCGTGAACTCCAGGTCAGGCGTCGGGATGGATCCGAGATCACGGCCGAGCTGAGCATTGCCGCGCTGAGGACGCGCGATGGCTTCGTTTTCAATGCGTTCATCCGCGATCTTACCGACAGAATTGCCGCCGAGGAGCGGATCAGGCAGGCCGAAAAGATGGAGGCGATGGGCCAGCTCACCGGCGGCATCGCGCACGACTTCAACAACATCCTGACCGTGGTCACAGGAACGATCGAGATCCTGGCCGACGCCGTCAAGGGCGAGCCGCAGCTCGCCGCCATCACGCAGATGATCGACGAAGCGGCGTCGCGCGGCGCCGACCTTACCCAGCAATTGCTTGCGTTCGCACGCAAGCAGCCGCTCGAACCGAAGGAAACCGACGTCAATACGCTGATCATCGATACCGCGAAACTGCTGCAGCGAACGCTCGGCGAGCACGTCGAGATCGAATCGGTTTTCGCGGATGAAGTATGCCTGGCCATCGTCGATCCCAATCAACTGGCTACCGCGATCCTCAATCTCGCCCTCAACGCCCGCGACGCCATGCCTGACGGCGGCAAGCTGATCATCGAGACCGGCACGGTCGTGCTCGATGAGAGCTATGCCAGGATGCACGGCGACGTCCGGCCCGGCAGCTACGCCATGATTGCTGTCAGCGATACCGGGACCGGCATTCCGGCTGACATGCTCGACAAGGTTTTCAATCCGTTCTTCACGTCTAAGGGACCCGGCAAGGGCACCGGACTCGGACTGAGCATGGTGTACGGCTTCGTCAAGCAATCGGCCGGCCACATCATGATCTACAGCGAAGAGGGCCACGGCACGACGATCAAGATGTATCTGCCGCCGGCCGCCAACATCCTGCCGGCCGTCGAAGCGACCCTGGCGCCGACCGTCGAAGGCGGCCACGAAACGATCCTGGTCGTCGAGGACGACAAGCTGGTGCGCGACTATGTGCTGACGCAGTTGCACTCGCTCGGCTACGTCACGCTGGATGCGGCGAACGCGACCGAGGCACTCGCGGTCGTCGCGTCAGGCCATACGTTCGATCTGCTCTTCACCGACGTGATCATGCCCGGCCTGAACGGCCGCCAACTCGCCGACGAAATGCTGAAGCTCAAACCCGGGCTGAAGGTACTGTATACCTCTGGCTACACGGAAAATGCCATCATTCATCACGGCCGGCTCGACGAAGGCGTTCTGTTGCTCGCCAAGCCCTATCGGAAATCGGATATGGCGATCATGATCCGCAAAGCGCTCGCCGATTGAACCAGGTCGGGCTTCGCAGGATATCAGGCTTCAAGAAATATCAGACTTCAAGAAATATCAGGCTTCAAGAAATATCAGACTTGGCCCTGACGCTGGGTGGTCATGACGATGCGGACCAGATCGGCAGCGTTCCGAGCGCCCAGTTTCTTCATGATATTGGCGCGGTGATCCTCGATCGTGCGCGGGCTGATCCCGAGATGCCGCCCCGCTTCCTTGTTGGAAGCGCCCGAAGTGAACTGCTCCAGCACCTCGCGTTCGCGCCGCGTGAGCGGTTCGCGTCCCGGAAAATGCAGCGTCGCAATCCGGGAAGCTGCGCTTTGCGCCTGTCGGCGCGCGTAAGCCTCGATCGCCTCATCGAGCCGCGCGACGATATCGCTGCCGCGAAACGGCTTTTCGATGAAGTCGAGCGCACCGTTCTTGATGGCGCTGACCGCCATGGAGATATCGCCCTGCCCGGAGATCATGAAAATCGGAGCCGGATAATCCTCGCCGTGGAGTTCCTTGAGGATATCGAGACCAGACTTGCCGGGGATATGCACGTCGAGCAGGATGCATGATGGCGTTCTGGTACGCGCAACCGCCAGCAACGCTGCACCATCCGCGAAACAGATTACCTGATAGCCACCCGCCGTCAGGACCATCGAAAGCGTGTCGCGAACTGCAGGGTCGTCATCGACTACGAAAATCTCCCCGCGGGAGGGGACTTTTTCAGTCATGTTGCATCGTCCATGCGTGGTGGAAAGTAACGCACACTCGGATAGCGGTATTCAATTCCAAACCAAAACAAACGCTTCCGTATTTGTACGGGACCGCGGCTTAACGCACAAGTAGCAACGCCTTCCTAAAAACGAACATGAGGAGTTCATCGATGCAGAACGCAACTGCCGACGCCGCCAGGCTGGCGCCCCACGGCCAGAACAATAATGCGTATCGCGCGGTCGTGTCGGACCTCGTGAGCTTGATCGAACACGTCCAGGCGAGCCTGCGCCTGATCGAACGGACAATCGCCGGCGAAGCGACGGCCGGCGGCCAGGAAAGTTCCGCCAACGTCATCGTACTGGACGACGTGTCACCCCGCTACATGAAAGCTGCCGCCGCGCTGCAGGCTTGCGATGCCAATCTCGGCGCCGCGCTCCACGCCCTCATGGACTGCGGCAACATCGGATCCTGTGCAGCAAATGCGCGGCTACCTTCGACCGCCGGAGCATAAGCGGACCACGCCACCGGAACGCACGATGTCCGGCCACGACGACTTCTCGGACTTCCGGCGCTATATTCTAGTCAGGTAACCGGCTGACCCTCCGGGACGCGTTGTCCGCAAGACGCGCAATGTCGCATCCGGCCGCCTGATCGGCCTCAGGCCATCCGCTCGTCGGACTTCGACGCGCCCGCGCGCTTCTTGGCGTGCTTGCCCCGCAGGAATTGAATGTCCATTTCCGTGCCGTTGACGCGGACGAGTTCGCAGCGGCGATAGGCAAGGCCGGTCGAGGACAGCAGCAGGAAGAATTCCTTGAGATTGAGGCCCTGGATGGAACCTTCCACGGTCAGTGTCGCGTCGGTATCCGAGATCGAATTGAGCTGGCAATCCCGCCGCCACGTGCCGTCGATGGCCATGATGCAGACATCATAGCCCCGGCTGAACGTGACCCGCTCGGTACCCCTGCCGTCCTCGCTCATCGCTCACCGTCCTGCCATCGCGGCAGTCCGTGGCATCGCCGCTCCCGCCTGTCCTGTTGCCGCGCGCGTGCCGCTCGGCCGGTAGAGCCCGCGCTTTTCCGGGAACGGCTTGAAGACGTCCGTCAGGCCGACAACAGTCTCCGCCGCGCCCAGCACCAGGAAGCCGTCCGGTTCCATCGATCTGGCGAGACGGCCGAAGATATTGATCTTGGTATCCTGATCGAAATAGATCAGCACGTTCCGGCAGAAAATGATGTCGAAGGTGCCGAGCTGGGAGAAATCGTGCAGCAGATTGAGTTGCCGGTGCTGAATCATGGCGCGGATGTCGGGGCTGATCTGCCAGAGTTCGCCATTCTGTTTGAAATACTTGACCAGCAATTGAATCGGAAGGCCGCGCTGGACCTCGAACTGGCTGTAGATGCCTGACTTCGATTTCTCGAGCACTTCCTGCGACAGGTCGGTCGCAACGATGTCGACCCGCCATCCTGCGAGCGCTGCGCCCATTTCCTTCAGGCTCATCGCGAGCGAATACGGCTCCTGGCCGGTCGAGCCCGCCGCGCACCAGATCCGGATGCTCTTGCGCCCTGCGCGCGCCTTCAGCATCTCCGGCATGATCGAACCGCGAAAATGCTCGAACGGTATCTTGTCGCGAAAGAAGAAGGTCTCGTTGGTGGTCATGGCTTCAACCACCTGCGCGACGATCGCGGAGGAGCCGGCCTTCATCTTCTGCACGAGGTCTTCGATGCCGGAGACCCCGCATTTGCGCGCAAGCGGAAGCAAGCGGCTTTCGATCAAATACTGCTTGTCTGAGGACAGGTCGAGACCTGAATGATCCTTCAGGAGCTTACGCAGATAGTCATAGTCTGGCGGGTTCACGGGAGGGCCTCTCAAGGGCAAGCGGGCAGGATTTAGACTGGGTTCTGTTCCGTGAGTTCGATCAGGCCGACTTCCTGGAATTTCGCCGCAACGATTTCCCTGTCGAACGGCTTCATGATGTACTCGTCGGCACCGCCGTGCAGCGCGCGCGAGATATGGTCCACGCCGTTCTCGGTGGTGCAGAACACGACCTTGGGCGTATCGCCGCCCGGCAGCTGGCGCAGACGGCCGAGGAACTCGTAGCCGTCCATGACCGGCATGTTCCAGTCGAGCAGAACCGCGTCGGGCATGGCTTGCTTGCACTCTTCGAGTGCCTTCTCGCCGTCCTCGGCTTCGGTGATCTCAAACTGCATCTCTTCCAGGATGCGGCGTGCGATCTTCCTCACGACTCCGGAATCATCGACAACAAGACATGTTTTCATTTTTTGGTTCCTGACCTGACTAGCGGCGCACCCCGGACGTCCTACGCTGCAAGAGCCGTCTTGGGTACGATTTCGAGAACGCGATCGATGTCGAGGACGACCATCAGCTGGCCGTCGAGACGGTGTACGCCACCGGCGAGTTTGGCGAAGCGCTGATCGAGGTTGACGGGGTTTTCCTCGCGGCCGTCATCGGGCAGCCGCAGCACCTCGCCGATCTGGTCGATCAGCAGGCCATAGGATTC
>DAIMKE010000163.1:0-9197 GCA_036721875.1 Bradyrhizobium sp.
GTGCAATGTGTGAGATCACATACGCCACGACCGCCGCGCTGCCCGAGGCGAAAATGAACGTGATCGCGAGCTGGGCGAATCTTTTCACCTGTCTGCACCTCTTGCCGCTGTGGATGTGCCCCAAGACGGTTCCGATAGTGTGGATCGGTATGTTGCGCCTTCCCGCTGTCCCCGGCGCAACGCAGGCGATCATAGAAATGACGGCTGATTTGGGGATGTCAGGAAAATCCCGTCAGGCGCGGGGCGCCGGGCCAGTCGGGCCGTGCCGGCATCAAGTGAGGGCGGCGCTGGAGGGCGACCGCCGCGCGGGCAAAACAGTACCGGTTGCGTCGTGATGATTTGACGCAACTTGCGCCTCGCATCCGCGTTACCATGTGATGACCATGAACGACGATATCTATACGCCGCCGCGGCCACGCGCCGAGCAGCCGTCCCGGGGCGGCGCCGCACGGCGCGGCCCTGTGATCGACCAGGAAGGGCGGGAGATCCCCGATCCCGGCCTGCGTGAGCAGTTCGAGGGATTGCGATTCGATTTCGGGCAGGCGGGCGCCAATCCGTTTGCCAACCTTACCCGCGAGCAGCGGCTGGCGCGGCTCGATGCCATCGCAAAGCTCCTGGACGTCGCCTTCATCGTTCCCGGCACCAAGATCCGCTACGGCATCGACGGGCTGATCGGCCTGATCCCTGTCGTTGGAGACATCATCACGACGGCGATTTCGCTGTGGCTGGTGCGGGAGGCGCGGTGCGCTCGGCGCGCCCTGGTACATCACCGCGCGGATGCTCGGCAATGTCGCTGTCGACGGCGTGGTCGGGCTGGTGCCGGTGGCGGGCGACGCCTTCGACGTCATGTTCCGCGCCAATGTCCGTAATGTACGCATGCTCAAGCGCTGGCTCGACAAGCAGCCGCGTCTGTAGCGCTCCAGGGGACTGGCACCAAAGATCACGACCACCAAAGAGCACGACGCCAAAAAACATGCCCCCGGAAATGACCGGGGGCAGTCCGTCTGACGAAGCGCGAAAGCTCAGGCCGCGTCGGCCTTGTCTTCGGTGCTGGCCGGCGCGCGCGGGCGGCGCGGCAGCGGGAAGGCTTCGCTTTCATAGAGGGTGCGGATGCCGCTCTGGTCGAAGCGGGCTTCCTCGACCTGCAGGTAGGCGCCGTTCAGCGAGTCCGCCGGCAACTCCTCGATCGCGAAGCGAACCGCCTCGGCCGCGGTGCCAAAACGCCGATAGGCAAACCCGGCCCGCTTCTTCTTGCGGATCGCGGCGGGAAACAGTTCGGCGGCGGTGTCGTAGCTGAAGGGACGCATGGGCTGTGACCTCAATCTTTTTGGCTCTTGCGTTTGAGCGTATGGGGATTGGACGACGGTGGGCCAGTTTGCCGGGCCGCGCCGTGCACGTCATTTCGATCCCTAATATAAGCCTGTTTGACAGAAATGCGACTCCTGAAGCCGCCCGTCGGGGGTGATGATGAATCCGCGCATGGCTCCCGCTGGAACAAATTAAATCAAGTTATTTCAATGGCTTACTTTGCCTATAGTTTGCCCAGCAGTACCAGGATGAGGAGCACGATTAAAATCACGCCGCCCAGCCCCATGCCGGAATGGCCATAGCCGTAGCCATAGCCGCCGAGCCGGCCCGAGAAGCCGCCCAGCAGGACAATGATCAGGATGATGATGAGTATCGTGCCAAGGGTCATGGCGCGCTCCCCCGAAAGGTTGCCGGGGCCTTGCGGAAGACGCCCCGCAGGCGGATCAAAGCACAATCCGGGCCACGAGTCCTTGGGTTGATCCGCCACTTTGCCCGTCATTCCGGGGCGCGAAGCGAACCCGGAATGACGGCTACGGCTACGCCGTCACTGCTTCGTTTCGTCGATCGGCAGCACCTTCAGCGGCGTGGCATAGGGCTCGACGCGCAGCGAGTCGCTGGCGATCAGGCCTATCCTGTGCAGCGGCGCCTGCTCGAGGTCGCCGGTCGGGGATTTGTGCACGGCGTATCGCCACACGCTCATCGAGCCCTTGGCGACCAGCATCCTGGCGATGCCGCCCGCATTCCTGCCGTCGATCTGCGCCAGTTCGCCCTCGGGGATGCCGATGACGATTTCGTCCCTCGCGGTGATGACCTTGAACAGGGAGACCTTGTCGGCGGCGAAGGCAGGCTGGATCACGACGCTCTCCATGATGAGGGTGGCAAGGCCGAGACCGAGCGCCAGACGTTTGGAAATAAGCATTCGAAATTTTCCTCGATTTGCGCGCCGGGCAAACGGGGGAAGCATCCCCGTCAGGAAAACCCTGCGCGACCAGCTCTTGGTCGCACGGGAGGAAAAACAGGTTCGATGGAAGCTGGAATGATCTCCTGATCGACTTCAACGGCTCTCCATTCAGCTTACCAAAGGATGCGCCCCGGATAACGATCATAGCCGGACCACCCGTAGTAAAAGTTCACGAAGAGAATCGCTCCCCACGTTCCGCCAACAATGGCGACAATAATGAGCCTGATCGTCGCATTCTCAACGGCTCCGACGCAAAAATAGCATGCCAACGAACAGGCGGCCCATGTTAGCCAACTAACAAAGCCAATGTGACCGTATACTCCGCGGAGATTTACATCTTCCGTCAAGAGTCGCGGCGCGACAATTGCGAAGAAGCGCCACGTCCAATACAGGGAAACGCCAGCGCTCAAATAGGCGAGGAAAGATTTCAGCAGAGGAGACATTGACATGGTTGGTTCCTATTTTAACCCGCTTGCTCGAATCCCGTTCGCAAGGCCTTGTCGACGCTCATCACCCGCTGGGTCTGAGCCTGTATAATAGAAATGACCGCTCGCGTCGCCGCGGCCGAATTGATATCCAAGCTTGGGAATAGATAAGGACAATTCAAGATTGCTCATTCCAGCGCGTATCGGATCGCCCTGAGCTGTCAAATCGATTGTATGAACTGCTCCGATGTTCGGATTGGTTCGAAGAGCGTCCAACAATCCTTGGGTCACGGGAGCTCCGATCAAGACAACGTTGTCCACCCTTTGGCCGGATGCTGCGACACTGAGTGCTGCCTGCCATTACGGTGACAGTGCACTTAACTTTCACCAACCGTGCTCATCGACGGCTCTGCAGTTCGGACGGCTTCGGCCCACGCTTGCCCGGCTTGAGGGAGCGTCGCGTCAGCCGCTCGAGGCGGGTGAGAAAGCCGTCGTCGCCGAGCGGCCGGCCAATGCTCTCCGCGGCGCGCAGGCGTCCGAACAGATCGGCCTCCGCCTCCGGCTCGCTGGCAATGAGATCGGCGAAATTCGGGAAACGGTCGCTGATGGGTTTCAACGCGGTGACGCCGTCGTCCTTGTTGCGCAAATGTGCGCGCGTGCTCGACCACCGCCAATCCTGTGCCCGTTGCACCAGCCGTGCCCGTACCGGGTTGAGCGACACATAGCGCAACGCCACCGCAAGATGTGGCTCGTCCATGGCGACGGCGCCGAACCGGCCCTGCCAGAAATGGCCGCTGCGTTTGCGCCGCGCCTGGATGGTGCCGGCGTAGGAGCGATGCACGCGCGCGAGCGCGCGGCGCAGCCCGTCCGGATCGGACGGCACGAGGATGAGGTGCACATGGTTCGGCATCAGGCACCAGGCCCACACCTCGACGGCGGCGGTCCGGCAATTCTCGGCGAGCAGGTCCCGATAGAGCGCATAGTCGCCGTCGCCGAAGAAGGTCCGCGCGCGGCCGTTGCCGCGTTGGGTGACATGGTGGGGATGACCGGGGACGACGACACGTGCGAGGCGAGCCATGCGTCATGATGGCAACCAGAGCGCGAGGAGTCAATTGAGTGCATTAAATGACGCTTCGCGGGGCACCACACGCGAATTGAATGCACTGTCACCGTAATAGCGTAATAGATTCAATTTCTTCGAGGTGAAGCCCTCAGGGCGATTAGGATTTCGCTCGATTGCCGGGATTACGGTGACAGTGCACTTAACTTTCAACCGTGCTCATCGACGGCTCTCCAGTTCGGACGGCTTCGGCCCACGCTTGCCCGGCTTGAGGTCCGCGCGCGGCCGTTGCCGCGCTGGGTGACATGGTGGGGATGACCGGAGACGACGACACGGGCGAGGCGGGCCATGCAGTACGATGGCAACCAGAGCGCCAGAGCGCGAGGAGTCAATTGAGTGCATTGAATTGACGCTTCGCGGGGCACCACAGGCGAATTGAATGCACTGTCACCGTAATTCCCCCATTGCGCAGGGAACGCCGGGATGCTCCGTCTGTACCTGTATGCTCGTGTGCGCATTTCTAAGTGCATCTTGCACACGAGACCGCGGGTGCAGCAAGCACCCGGCGTTCCCTGCGCCCTTTCACTTTCAGGGCGAATGATTTTGCAAGGCTCGGGCGAAATGCGCCGCGAGATCGCGAAGTTGTGCTTGGAGCTTCGTAGCCAGGATGAACGCAGCGGGCTACGGGCTGTTTGAAAATCGAACCAGGGGACGACGCCCGCCGACCCGCGAACTATTTCGGCTGCAGTTTCAGCGCCGCCGAATTGATACAGTAGCGCAGGCCGGTCGGGCCGGGGCCGTCGTTGAAGACGTGGCCGAGATGGCCGTCGCATTTCGAGCACAGCACCTCGGTGCGGATCATGCCGTGGCTGACATCGCGCTCCTCGTCGACATGGCTGTCCACGGCAGGCTGAGTAAAGCTCGGCCAGCCGCAACCGGAGTCGAACTTGGCATCGGACTCGAACAGCGTCTGGCCGCAGCCGGCGCAGGTGTAGGTGCCCTTGCGGTGCTCGTGCTCATACTCGCCAGAGAACGGCCGCTCGGTCGCCTTCTCGCGCAGCACCGCATACTGCATCGGCGAAAGCTCCTTGCGCCATTCGGACTCGCTCTTGACGACCTTGGGGGAGGTTTTGGTGTCGGACATCTAATCTCCTTTCAAAGCACCTCAGTTGGTGGCCTTGGCTTTGCTCACCAATGTCGGCTTCTCGATGTAGTTCTCCGCAAAAATCTTCTTCAGGTTTTCGATCTTCGGGATGTCGTTGAAGACAATATAGGGTTGGGTGGGGTGAAGCGTCAGGTAGTCCTGGTGGTAGTCTTCCGCCGCGTAGAACGCCGCCAGCGGGCCGACCTTGGTCGCGATCGGCTTCTTGTAGACCTTGGCGGCGTTGAGCTGGGCGATGTAGGCCTCCGCGACCTGCTTCTGCTCGTCGTTCACGGCAAAGATCGCCGAGCGATATTGCGTGCCGACGTCGGGACCCTGGCGGTTCAGCTGCGTCGGGTCGTGCACCACGGAAAAGAAGATCTGCAGGATCTTGCCATAGCTGATCTTCTTCGGGTCGTACTTGATCTCAACCGCCTCGGCATGACCGGTCGTGCCGGTGCCGATCATGGTGTAGTTCGCCGTCATCTTGCTGCCGCCGGAATAGCCGGAGACCGCGTTGAGCACGCCGGCGGTGTGCTGGTAGACGCCCTGGACACCCCAGAAGCAGCCACCGGCGATGACCGCGGTCTGGATGCCATCGGCCGCCTTCACGTCGGTCGCAGGCGGCGGAATGATGACGGCTTCCTCCGAGGCGCGCGAGGGGGAGGCGGCGAACGCGGCAAGGGCCAGCGCGCCGATGGCGGCAGCGCACAGCGAAAGGCGGCTGAATGGGCGAGGGGACATGGTTTCCTCTTGGGGCAGATGGGTTGGGGACAGTCTAGAGCGGGAGCGGTGTTACGCAATCGGCTCGTTTCTCTCCGATGTGCCCAAGATACGGCCCTGGCCGCAGATTGTTACGAGGGCGCGTCACACGAGTTCGTGAATGAAAATGGCGTCTGTGCAGGGGGTTAGGAGAGGACGTTGGAAGCCAAGATCAGTCGCGGTTGGCGTGTGCCGGCATGTAAAATGAGACACATCTGCTCGTCTCGTGTCCCGGACGCGGTGCAGCGTGCAACGCTGCTCCGCAGAGCCGGGACCTCGGGTGGACCCCGGATCAGCAGCGCACCACTTCGTGCTGCGCAGCATCCGGGGAACGCCGCTACTTTCAAGCCAGGCTAAACCACCACGCTCAGCCGCTTCGCGGCCCGCGTGATGCCGGTGTAGAGCCACCTTGCGCGGCTGTCCTGGAAGGCAAAGCTTTCGTCGAACAGCACCACGTCATCCCATTGCGAGCCCTGCGATTTGTGCACGGTCAGCACGTAGCCATAGTCGAACTCGTCATAGGGCTTGCGCTGCTCCCACGGGATCGCCTCGATGCCGCCTTCGAAGCAATCCTGCCGCACCGAGACCTTGGTGACCTTGTGGCCGAACTCCTCGTCGGGCGAGAGCCGCATGCTCAATATCTGCGATTTCGATCGCGGCTGGGTGCGCGACTTCACCCGCCACAGCCCGCCATTGAACAGGCCCTTCTTGCGGTTGTTGCGCAGGCACACGAGTTTGTCGCCGGCAACCGGCAAGGGATCCTCGATGTTCTGCTTCTGCCGCACCCGCATGTTGTAGGCCCGGCGGGTATTGTTGCGCCCGACCAGCACCTGGTCGGCGCCCATCACCCGGTCCGGATCGAGTTCGCTGCGCGGCACCACCTCGCTCTCGCCATGGCGGCCGATTTCGAGCTGGCGGCCCTCGCGGATATCCATCGACATCCGCACGATCGGATCGTCCTGGGCCTGGCGATGCACCTCGGTCAGCATCGCGTCGGGTTCGCAATCGGTGAAGAAGCCGCCGCCCTGGATCGGCGGCAATTGCGCGGGATCGCCCAGCACCAGCAGCGGACAGTCGAACGACATCAGGTCGCGGCCGAGTTCCGCATCGACCATCGAGCATTCGTCGATCACGATCAGTTTTGCCTTCGAGGCCGGCGCGTCGTCCCACAGTTCGAAACTCGGCTGCTCGACGCCGGACTCCTTGGCACGATAAATCAGCGAGTGGATGGTCGAGGCGTTGTCGCAACCCTTGTTGCGCATCACCAGCGCTGCCTTGCCGGTGAAAGCGGCAAATTTCACTTCGCCATCGACGCCATCTGCAATGTGTCGCGCCAGCGTGGTCTTGCCCGTGCCGGCAAAGCCAAAGAGGCGGAAAACGGGCGGGGTTCCGTTTCGGCCGGGCCTGGCCTTCAGCCAGTCGGCAACGGCGTTGAGCGCGGAATCCTGATGCGGCGTAAAGGTGGTCATGGGGTCCAGATGGAGGCGCGAGCGAGGGAGCCGCGACTCACGCGAAGCATAAAGCTAACCACTCGCGCGTTCCATGCAAGCAGGCTTCCGTGACACGGAATTGCGGTTTCGCGCCCGAGGCTAGACTTGAGGCCGGGTGGCATTACACTGAGTGAAAACAACAAGCTGGTTTGGGAGCGGCATCATGAAATTCGGCATTTTTTACGAGCTGCAACTGCCGCGCCCATGGGTAGAGGGCGACGAACTCCGGCTCTACCAGAACGCCCTGACGCAGCTCGAGACCGCCGACCGGCTGGGCTACGACCACGCTTGGGTCGTGGAACATCATTTCCTGGAAGAATATTCGCACTCGCCGGCGCCGGAATCCTTCCTCGCCGCCGCCAGCCAGCGCACCAAAAACATCCGGCTCGGTCACGGCATCTTCCAGCTCACGACCAACCATCCCGCCCGCGTCGCCGAGAAAGTCGCGGTGCTCGATCTGCTCTCCAACGGCCGCTGCGAGTTCGGCATGGGCGAGAGCGCCTCGATCACCGAGCTGACCCCGTTCGGCCGCGACATGGAAACCAAGCGCGAGGTGTTCGAGGAAGCGGTTGCAGCGATCTTCCCGATGTTCACCAAAGTGGGCACCGAGCATCACGGCAAATATTTCGACATCCCCTTGCGCAATGTGGTGCCGAAGCCGGTGCAGAAGCCGCATCCGCCGCTGTGGATGGCGTGCTCGCAATTGCAGACCATCGAGCGGGCCGGCGAGAACGGTTTTGGCGCGCTCGGCTTCCAGTTCGTCAGCGCCGATGCGGCGCATGCCTGGGTGCACGCCTATTACAACGCGATCACCAAGCGGCTGAAGAAGCTCGCCGACTACGAGATCAACCCGAACATGGCGCTGGTGTCGTTCTTCATGTGCGCCAAGACCGACGAGGAGGCCCGCGCCCGCGCCGATGGCGCAACCTTCTTTCAGTTCGCGCTGCGCTACTACGGCGCGTCGCAGAACCGGCAGCGTCCGGCGCCCGGTACCGTCAACATGTGGGACGAGTACAACAAGTGGAAGCGCGAAAATCCGGAAGCACAGGAGGCGGCGTTGCGAGGCGGCCTGATCGGGTCACCGGAAACCATCCGCAAGAAGCTGCGGCGCTTCCGATCCTCCCACATCGATCAGGTGATCCTGCTCAACCAGGCCGGCAAGAATACCCACGAGCACATCTGCGAGTCGCTCGAACTGTTCGCCAGGGAGGTGATGCCGGAATTCCAGAACGATCCCGAGCATGACGCCTGGAAGAAGGGCGTAATGAGCGGCGCGATCAAGCTCGAGGAAATCGACACTGAAGCTTTCAAGGATCGCTACGGCAAACTGGCGGTGAGCGTTGCGCCGACGGCGAAGGTGGCGGCGGGATAGCCGTTGCATCCCGTCTGCCCGGCATGGCACCTTCGCGGCAAGTGGACGCTACGCGGTGACCTGATGAAGCGGATCGGTATTTGGGCCTTTTACGCAGTCGGCGCGATTGCAATAGCCTATCTCGCGCTTTACGCGTATGCAGTTTTCAGGGGCAATGACCTGCAGCCCGGCGATCCCATCCGTATTTTCCGCAAGCCGGACGCGCCGAGTTATTCCACTATTTCAACGTCATTGCGAGCGTAGCGAAGCAATCCACGCCTCGGCATAGCGGATAGCTGGATTGCTTCGTCGCTAATGCTCCTCGCAATGACGGCAGTGGCGCCTACCCCGCCGTCGCGAACCGCTGATGTTCCCCCGATCCCGCCGGCGTAATCGGTATTCCGCCGTCGGCATATTCGTTCAGCTTGTTGCGCAGCGTGCGGATCGAGATGCCGAGGATGTTGGCAGCATGGGTCCGGTTGCCGAGGCAATGCTTGAGCGTCTCCAGGATCAGATCGCGCTCGACGTCGGCGACGGTGCGGCCGACCAGGGCGCGTGTGACCTGCTCGGCGGCGAACGTGGCGTGGGCGACTGCGGGTGCGGTCTTCGCGAGGTCGAGGCGGTCGCCGTCGGGCGTCAAAATTGCGTCTGGACCGATCTCGTCGCCCTGCGCCATCAGTACCGAGCGGTGGATGGTGT